>NZ_JAMYLH010000010.1:0-216282 GCF_040317925.1 Mesorhizobium sp. M1348
GCTGAACAGCATCTAAATATTATGTGGCGGAAAAATCCGGACCGGCGGGCCTAGGCTGGCACCAGGAAGGCTCCGCCACATAATCTCGCCCGACGCATAAGAACGGTTATGTGGCGCGCCACATAACCGTTCAGTGGGGCCGTCTACGTCTACAGGGCGAAGCGAACTGACCGGATCAAGCTGATCTTCTGGGACGGCACCGGCGTCTGCCTCTATGCCAAGCGTTTGGAGGATGGGGAGTTCCGCTGGCCGAAAGTGCATGATGGCATGATGCGGCTGACGGCCGCGCAGCTCTCGGCGCTACTCGAAGGGCTCGACTGGCGGCGCGTCCATGAGGCGCGCCGGACCCGCGTTCCAGCCCAGGCCGGCTGACCCGCGACGAAGTGAATCAGCCTGTATTCCGCTGTCGCGGGCTGTCGGCGAATATGGTCTGATCCTGTCATGGCGATAACAGCTGACCAGCTTCCCGACGATCCGGACGCGCTGAAGGCGATGGTCCTGGCGCGCGACGTCGAGAACGCCCGGCTGATCCAGATCATCAAGGAATTGCAGCGCCACCGCTTCGGCCGTCGTGCCGAGACGCTGCCGGAAGACCAGCTGCTCCTGGGGCTTGAGGAAGCCGAACAGATCGAGGCGGCCGGTGACGAAGAGCAGGCACAGACCGCTCCTGGCGAACGTCAGGCGCGTGTCGCAAAGCGCCGGACGAACCGCGGCGCGCTGCCACCCCATCTGCCGCGTGTGGAGATGGTCGTCGACATCGAGGATCAAGCCTGCCCGTGCTGCCGCAATGGTCTGCATCGCATCGGCGAGGACGTGAGCGAGCGGCTCGATATCGTTCCGGCGCAGCTGCGTGTGATCGTCGTGCGCCGGCCCAAATATGCCTGCCGCGCCTGCGAGGACGTGGTGGTTCAGGCTCCCGCGCCGGCCCGGCTGATCGAGGGTGGTCTTCCGACCGAGGCAACGGTCGCCCAGGTCCTGGTCTCAAAATATGCCGATCATCTGCCGCTCTATCGTCAGGCGCAGATCTACGCCCGGCAGGGCATCGCTCTCGATCGCTCCACGCTCGCCGACTGGGTCGGCCGCGCCGCCTGGCATCTGCGTCCGGTGCATGAGCGGCTGCTTGGCAAGCTGAAGACTTCACCGAAGCTCTTTGCTGACGAAACCACGGCGCCGGTGCTCGATCCCGGCCGCGGCAAGACGAAGACTGGGCAGCTCTGGGCCTATGCCCGCGATGACCGACCATGGAATGGCGGCGACCCGCCGGGCGTCTCCTATGTCTACGCGCCGGACCGAAAGGCCGAGCGTCCGATCGCTCATCTCGCAGGCTTCAGCGGAATCCTGCAGGTCGACGGCTATGGCGGCTATCGTGTGCTGGCCGAAAAGAGTGGCGTCACGCTCGCCTTCTGCTGGGCACACGTGCGCCGACGCTTCTATGAACTGGCGGCAGCCGGTCCCGCGCCGATCGCCAGCGAGGCGCTGAGACGGATCGCCGACCTCTATAAGATCGAGGACGATATTCGCGGCCGATCGGCCGATGAACGCCGTGCGATGCGTCAGGAAAATAGCCGCGCTATTGTCGCCGATCTTGAACCTTGGTTGCGCGAAAAGCTCGGCCTGATCAGCCAGAAGACAAAGCTCGCCGAGGCGATCCGCTACACGCTCTCGCGCTGGGAAGGCCTCTCGGGCTTCCTTGACGACGGCCGCATTGAGATTGACAGCAACACGGTCGAGCGGTCCATTCGACCCATCGCACTCAACCGCAAAAACGCGCTCTTCGCCGGCTCCGACGGCGGTGCCGAACACTGGGCGGTCATTGCGTCGCTAGTCGAAACCTGCAAACTCAATGGCGTCGAGCCACTCGGCTATCTCGCCGACGTACTCACCAGGATCGTCAACGGCCATCCGAACAGCCAGATCGACGACCTGCTGCCTTGGGCCTACATCCGGGCGCCCGAGCTAAAGGCCGTGGCCTGAGAACAGCGCTTACATAGCTTTAGACCGATCCGGCAATGCGACTTTTGCGGCTAGCACTCAACTTGCACTATGCCGGCGATGCGACGCATGAGTCACCTCACCACGCCACAGCCAATGAACTCAATCACTGGGTGGCCGAAGCGGTCCCGCGCCCAGGCGACTGTAGTCGCCGCTGGTGCTGGATCGACGGTCTGAGCGGCGATCGCGAGCCATAACTTGCGACTTCCTGGAAGAGAACAACTGGACTGCCCTTTGGAGCGGTCACCGAGCATTCGCTTGCTCACGTGTTTTTGTGTCGCCAGCGCCGACACGGTAGCATATCGGGTTCTAACACATTGATTGAGATGTCGCTTGGTTGACGACGCCAGAACAAATCGCCGTTCGTTTTTGAAGGTTGCCCCCATTGCAGCCGTTGGCACCTGGGTGCCGACCGCACTAGCGTGCGCAGATAAACTTGCTGCTGCAGACGCGGTGAACCAGGGGTATGCGCCCATCTACGCGACGAAGACAGGAATGGCGGCTGTTGCTATTCCTGAGGACATCAGCGCGCTCCGGGTCATTGGTTATTCTTCAGTTGGCGATGGCGGCACGGCGCTGTACAAAAGAGCAGTTTCTCAGCCCCATCATGCCGGCAAATTCCAATCGCTCGATGGCGCTTGGTGGGAACTTGCAGAATCAACTATCAGGGTCCAGATGCTTGGTGCAGTCTGTGACGGCGTGACGAACGACGCCGCTCCTTTCGCCGATGCTATAGATCTGGCACTGATGCTGAACGCGTCACTAGAGTTGCCAGCCGGCCGGGACATAAACATAGCTGGTGCGGTGTCGTTCGAGATCGCCCCTGGTAAACAGCTTCGCATCTTCTCAAATGGTGGTGCAAGACTGCTGATCAACGGGGGGACACCTTGCGTAAATTTCCATGGAACAACTGTAGCTACAGGCCTGACGCTAACGTCGCCAGTTGCTTGGGGAGATAGGACAATCGCTATAAGCAGTGCGAGCGGTATCCAAAATGGAGATTTGATTCACCTGGACACTGATACGCCCGTCGAAGCGTCGTATGGTTATGGCAAACAAGTTCTCGGCGTGGTGGGCTTATGCTCAAACGGCAAGATAACACTGGTTGAGCCAAGCAACTTCGACTTCACGTCAGGTGAGACAACGATATCCGTTTACCGCTCCGGAAAGCTCATGCTCGAAGGCGTGAGCTGGAAGTGCTCCCACGGGAGTCGGCTCGATTTCACCAATCTTCGCGCGCCATATTTTTGTGACGCAACGATAGAAGGTAGCTCCGCACAGGGAGAACCAGGGGGAATTGACTGTTTGATAATCAGCAAATGCGAAGGCGTCCTTGGCGAACGACTACGGCTTCTCAACAGCCGTTACACGATCAACGTTTCTAATGCTTCGGCAAATTGCAATTTCCGAGACATTTATGCCGAAGGATGCAGGCATCCAATAGATGCAAATTCCTGGGCTAGAAATACCCTTGTTCAACGATTGGAAGGGCTCAACAATGTCGCCAGCGTCGAGTGCCATCCGTCCTTTGAAACGAAATTTGAGGATATCACAGAGACGATGCTTCCCGGTCAAGGAGCTAGTTCCGTGGGGCTCCGCTGCTTAGGTGGTCACGCAAAACGGGTGAAGGCGACCGATCCATCCGGCGCGATCGTAGCGGGGGGCGGTGGCGTTCTCCTCCTGCCTGACTACCAATATCTAGGCCAGCTTTACGACAGGGTCTATGAAGACATCGAAAGTCTTCACGGCGGTCTTGGCGCGACCTATGTGCGAGGTATGTACGTCAGGCGCTGCAGGGTCCCGACTGTTGACGCTGACGCCGCGACAAGCCCAATAGGCTTTGTGGAGGTTGATGATCAGTCTGTCGCGCTGGTCAACATCCGCCGAACAGTCCAAAGAACCGCACCGCGAGCAGAGCCGATCGTTCTTATTCCTGCAGATGAATGGGGCGCTAGAGGTTTAGTCATCAACATCACCGGGATTACGAGAGCCAGTCCCGGAGTTGTTAAAGCCCCGTCACATGGCTTTGCAAACGGTGATGTCATTAGGATCGACGGCGTTGCAGGAATGACACCGGTCAATAAGCTGACGGTCACAGTGGCCAACGCAACAACCGACACATTTGAATTGTCTGATATAGACACGCGCTTCTACCCCGCATACTCGTCAGGCGGTAAGGTTGCATCTGGCATCACTATGAAGACAATTAGTGTCAAACAGGTGCCCTATCTCGGGTGGTCGCCAACCCTTCACTATAAAGCTGTTTTGCGCTCATCGGGCACTCCGGTCGGGGCTACAACCATCGCCATTCCGTTCAAGCTGAAGCACAACTACGGTTCTCAGGAAATTGGAAATGGGTATCGACAACTTGACCTGACGTTGCGAGCCATTTCGCGAACCAGAGGTATGTTGGTCGTTAGATACCCTATGCTTCTATACCAAGGGAGTAATAGTGTACTCACTCTTGGAAGGGGGGTGAATCTCGGAAGGGTAGGAACTCTGACTGGAATCATAACCAACACGACCCCCCATTTCTTTACACAAGTTGTTTCTGAGGGCGGCGACCCGAGCTTCGACCACGATCAATTTTACATTACCGGGGATGCCGTTGTGAGGCTCACCAGTTCGACCGATATTCTTGATCTGGTTGAGCTGGAGGTGGTCGAGTGTCGAATGGGTATCTGATGTCTGCCACACGCCGCCTGTTGACTTCGGGAGGCGGGTCTGTGGCCCGCTCTCTGAGGCGCAAATGAGCTGGCCGATTGGAAACCTCGCCGCAATCCTTCGGCGACGTGCCTTGTCAGCTGGATTCGCAGCCTTCCCTGGGGATCAGGCGGATAGCGAAATTTGCTTGTTGGGTTTGTCGGTGTGTAGGTCTGGGAGGTGGCGTTCCGAGCAACTCTCCCAAGGCGGCCGGCGCTCAGTTCGGTTTAGATGGGCAGATCGGTCGCTATGCGGTACCTTGGCGATCCGCTGGCCAATCGCTTCGATAGGGCCTGAAGGAATGGCTTTCTCGGCGCATGCGAGTTCCCCTACTACCCGGCGGCAAGGACTGCTGTCACGGCCGCAGAAGCAGAAAGCCGCTCGTGACACGTCCGAAACGCAATCGGCTTGAGATCTATGGTGTGGCCACGTGGGCGAGCCTTTGGCGTAGATGTCAGCAGCGTCGCTGCGGTGATGCGCCTTGAGGCGCAGTCGTGATCGGGCTAACGGGTGTAGTCACGGTGATTGGATTGACGAAACGGGTGGCTCGGCAACGTGCGGGGCTGGCGGGATTTGTTCGCAAGCGTCAGGCGCGGATCGTTCCATAGGCTGCTTCCGATTGAGGCAAGTCGCACAGGATACGCCGATCATCTGCCGCGTTGCCTTCAGCCGTACATCGATTGCGATTGCAACGGAGAAGAAATTTTGCTGATCAAGAAGATAGGCTTGCTTGCGCTGATAGCCTGCGCATTTTCGGTTTGGTTTCTTGTCATCATTGTTAAAAGAGGAACAGACTTGGATGCGCGGCCTGTAAGCCAGTCCGCTGTGCTTGAGCCATTTGCTGGCCAGCTTTCGATTAGATCAATCGATGATTTGCGTGTCGCCGGGCGCAAGATCGTGCTGTGCGGCGTCGCAGCCACCAAGCCTCAGTCCATGCGAGCTATGGTCACCGAGGCTGCGCGACGGGATTATCAAGGACTCGCCCTGACCTGCAAACCTGTCGGCACGGGGACACCTTGCGACGGCAACGTCGCGCCAAAATTTGGTGACGCCCTCGTTGTGCAGTGCCTGACGTCCGATGGCACGGATCTGGCTGCGAAACTTGTCGAGGCCGGCATCCTGTGCGGACAGCCGGCTCAGGCCGGCTCGACCTACAAGTCTTGCGCGCCAGGCTCGTAGCTCCTGTCTCGAACGCAAGAAGGGCCGGGTCGACGCTATCCACATGGTCGGCTGCAGACATGTGTGAAGCGTTGGAGCGATGGTGGCAGCCTCGCAGGCAACCTGCAATTGTGGCCGTAAAGATGATAAATTACGATATTCTAATAGTGTGTTCGATCAACCACACCGAAACCAAAAAATATCTCGCAACTGCGAAACGGGTTGGAATTCGCGCAAAAAGCTGTTACGCGCTTTTCAGTACCTTAATGGCTGGGTGGGCCTCAGGTAACGTGGGACAGAAGGATTGATGCGGATGAACCTAGTTGTGAAAAGTGCGTTGGCCGGACTTGTTGTGTTGGCCGGATTCGCCCCGGTATCGTCTTTCGCGCAGGATGGGTCGTGCACCTGTGCAACTGCCTATACGGGCGTAAATCCGATTGGATCGATCGGGAGCATCAATGGCGATGTGATGGTCTCGCAGGTGGCTGGCTATGGCCCGGCTCAAGCGGGGGGCGCGCTTGATTTCGGCAGCCGCGTTGTGGTTGGCGGCAAGGGATCGGCTTCGGTTAATGTTGGCAGCTGCAATTTGAGCGTGCCGGCCAATTCGACCCTCGATATCTCCCGCGTCGAGAACAAGATTTGCCTCAATGTCTTGGGTTCCGAAAAGACCGCCCAAACGGACAATTCAAACAACGACAATAAGACGCCGCTCATCATTTTTGGCGGTATGGCTCTTGGGGCCGGTATTCTGGCTGCGACGGCGGACAAAGATCACGGCCACGCCGTTAGCGACTAAGTTTGACCGAGAATAAGGCAACGGCAGCAGGGGCGCGTGGCGCTTCTGCTGCTCGTTTGTTGGTGACAGAGTGGCCTTGGTCTGTATGCTGGAGTATATTAGTCGGATCGCTTAAGCCAAGGCGACGTGCGGATGTCTGAGGCTTGCGGCCGGGAGGCGAAGGGCGGGGGTGCCAGTCCCGCCAGCCAACATGGCCGAATCGCAATCGTCCGCTTCGCCGTTGCGTGTCAGTGCGAACTGCAGTCTCGACATTCCGGCGGCGGTTAAAGTCGATCCCGGGGAAGGCGGCATGTGGGTAGCGCTGGACACATCGGGACTTCGCCTTGCGCCAACTCTGCCAACTCTGTTGGGTGGCGCTGTTGGGTGGCGCTGTTGTCGGCCTGTATGATGGCAACTCTGTCAGCCAGTAGCTGGAGCCTAGGCTTCATCGCATCGCATGAGCTTGACACATGCGCCACTCGCTGTGCCGCGGGTGACGCATTTATGTTTTTTTGGGATGACGTCGCTACATTTCTTTGTTGCAGTCACAAACGCCCATGATCGATCTGCATTCCCATATCTTGCCCGGCCTCGATGACGGCTCGCCCAGTCTTGCCGAATCGCTGGAAATGGCTCGATTGGCGGTGGCCGACGGAACAACCCACATGGCGTGCACACCGCACGTGACGCCCGGCGTATACGAAAACGGAACATCGAACATCGTCCGGGCGGTTCAAGAGTTGCACCAGGCGCTGCGCGACGCCGCCATACCGCTTGCTCTTTATGTCGGCGCCGATGTTCACATAGCGCCGGATCTTCCGGATCAATTAGCGGCTGGCAGTGTACCGACTTTAAACAGGTCCCGCTATTTTCTGTTCGAACCGCCGCATCATGTTCTGCCTCCACGAATGGAGGATCTTGCTCTACGCCTGATAAATGCCGGCTTCATCCCGATTCTTACTCATCCTGAGCGTTTGACCTGGATCAAAACGAATTACGACGTTATCGAGAGGTTGAATGCAGTGGGTTGTCTTATCCAGCTTACCGCAGACTCGATTGTTGGTGCTTTTGGACGCACGGCGCTTTATTATTCGGAAAAGCTGATTGACGAGGGCAGGGTGGACATCATCGCATCGGACACGCATAGCGCTACACGCCGGCGTCCTGGCCTTTCACAGGCGGTTGCTGCTGCTGCCAAGCGATGTGGGGAAGACGAGGCCCGTGACATGGTGTTGAAACGTCCAGGCGAAATATTGGCGAACCGGCCCATCGAGCCGGTCGGAAAAGCACGTCCAAAAAAACCTAATGCCGGCAACGCCGGCCGTTTTGGATTGGGCCGCTTGTTCAAGGGCGGGACTGTGTGATGGGCGTTTTCCGTTTCGTAAGAAGACATATGGTCACAATGTTTGCCTTGCTTGCATCACTGGCAATCTCGGCATGCACGAGCACCTCGTCGACGACCCCATCCTCTTCGGGTGCGGTCGATGCGCTGCAATTGACATCATCATCCGCTCCACTTTCGGGCGGCGGCGCTCTACAGGTGGTGAAGGCACTGCCTGCGCCGCAAAATACACAGAACGGCAGCGAGCAGCCTCTGTCGCCGAACGATGTGCTGGAGGTTAATGTGTTTCAGGTCGACAACTTGAACAGAACGGTTCAAGTCGACTCTGGCGGCCAGATTTCGCTTCCGCTTATCGGCACGATTACCGCGGCAGGGAAGACCGTCCGTCAGTTGGAGCAGGAGATCGAGACCGCCTACGGGTCCAAATACCTGCAGTCTCCCGACGTCACGATCTTCGTCAAGGAATCGATCGGACAGCGCATTACCGTCGACGGCGAAGTCAACAAGGCCGGTATTTATCCAGTGTCGAGCAATTCTTCTCTCATCGATGCGATCGCCCTCGCTGGGGGGTTCAATACCGTTGGGGACGCAAAAAAGGTTTTTGTCTATCGCAATGTCGGCCCAAATACATTGGTTGCTAACTACAACGTCGAGGAGATTCGTGGTGGCAAAAGCCGCAATCCGCGCATCTATGGTGGCGACAAGATTGTGGTCTTCGCCTCGAAATCGAAAATTGCGATGAACAATCTCAAGGACGCCCTCGGTGTCGCGTCAAGTGCAGCCCGGCTTGCTGTGGTCCCCGGCTTGTGATTCACGGCGGCAGAAATTCAGGACAGAAAATCTAGGATCACCTCGCACCATGCTCGATCGCAACAGGCAGCATCAAATCGCAGGTCCAGGACATGGCCAGGCCTTGTCCGCCGACCTCTATTATGACGGTGCGCAAAACTTTAGCCCGTACGGTCGCGATTATTCGGAACAGGACGAGGGCTTTAGCCCGCTCAAACTGCTCTTTTACGTTGTCCAATATCGGTGGCTGATCGTCATGCTTGCGGCAGCTGGGGTTGTTGCCGGCGTCGTCGTAACGATGATGCAGACCCCAAAATATCAGGCGACAACTCAATTGGAGGTTCTGGTGCCTTCGGCCAAGGTCTTCCAGGATATTGAGGTGGTGTCTGAAAACAGCGATGTACGAGCCTTTCAGACTGCACGCGAGAAGCTCAAAAGCCGGGCGTTGGCCCAGCGGGTTGTGTTCCAATTGGGGCTCACCGAAAAGCCGGATTTCTTGTTCCCCACGCCGGACTTTTCAGTTAGCAATATTTTCTATCGCGCGTTCGGAGTGTCAAAATCGCCTTCCATTCAGGAGAAAACTCCAGAGCAGCGCGAGGAAATTGCAATCAAACGTGTTCTAAATGATCTCACAGTCAATCTGGTTCCCAACACGAGCCTGCTGTCGATCACGTTCGTCGATCAGAAACCGAAATATGCCAGCGACGTCGCCAACCAGGTCGCGCAAAGTTTTATTGATCAACGTCTCGATCAGACAAGTGAGACCTCCGACCTGGCGCGACAGTTCATTCAGGAGCAGGTCCTGCAGGTGAAGCAGAAGCTTCAGAAATCGGAAGAAGAGCTGGTCGCTTATGCGAAGGATGCCGGCATCACGATAACCGGTGACGACAAATCGCTGATAGGGTCGAACATCGAGGCGCTAAACACGGCGCTTGCGACGGCAATCCAGGACCGTCTCGATGCCGGACGGGTGGTAGACCAGATAGAGAAAGGTCGTGGAGCGAGCCTCTCTCCCGTGTTGGAAAGCGAAGGCTTGCAGAAGCTTAGCGAAAAACTGGCTGACCTGACCAGCCAGTATCAACAGAAGCTAGGCATTCTGAAGCCTGGTTTTCCAGAAATGCAACAGCTTCAATCTCAGATCAAGGAATTGCAGCGTCTCTATAACAACGGCGTGCTTGCCATTACGGATTCACTTCGGTTGAAATACCAGGAAGCGCAGAACAAGGAGGCTGACCTTAAGGCCAAACTTGCCGAAATGGAAAAGCAGCAGGTTATTTTCAACGACAAGAACATCAAATACACCATTCTGAAACGCGAAGTTGATTCAAATCGGTCGCAGTACGACAATCTCATAGCCAAGCTGAATGAAGTGGGTGTCAGCTCGGAACTCAAGACGCAAAGCGCGGCAGTGGTAGATTTCGCGGCGTTGCCAGATCACCCATATTCTCCTCGGTTAACTATCAATGTAGCGATCGCCCTTGCTCTTTTCATGGTCCTGAGCGCATCGGTTATTTACGTCATTGAGCTATTGAACAACACCTTCACCAACCCTGAACAGGTCGAAAAAGAGCTGGGGCTGGCGATGCTTGGCATCTTGCCGCTCGTCGACGACCGAGAACTCATGGCCAGTATCGCCGATCAGAAGTCCGGCTTGTCGGAAGCCTACCGTTCACTTCGAACATCGTTGCAATTCTCGGGTGCGGAAGGCGCGCCACGATCGCTGGTTGTCACAAGTTCGGAGCCCTCCGAGGGCAAGTCTACGACATCATTCAAGCTTGGGCAGGATTTTGCGGCACTTGGTGCAAGAGTGCTTATTGTCGACGGCGACCTCCGGAAACCGAACCTTCACCGCCTGTTTGGCCTGGATAATACGATTGGGCTCAGCAATCTGCTAACAAATACCGTCCGCAAGGAGGATCTGGCCAGCATCTTCAGGGCGACGAAATATCCCAACGTGACCGTCCTGACGTCTGGAACAATCCCACCAAACCCCGCGGACCTGCTCTCGTCACCGAAAATGGCTCTGATCGTCACAAATCTCGGCAAGCGCTTCGATCTCGTCATAATCGATGCGCCGCCAATCGTCGGCCTCTCGGATGCGCCCATCCTCAGCCGGCTTGCTGAGGGCACATTGATGGTGATCTCTACCAATCAAGTGACGCGTAAGTCGGCTAAGACGGCGTTGAAGCGCCTGCGGGCAGCGGGCGCCAACGTAGTCGGCGCTGCGATGTCCAAGTTTGCGGTGAATAAGTTCGACTACAACTACGCATACAAGTACATGAACTACCAGTATTACAACTACGGCACGGACACGGGTACTCCGAAGATTGAGGGCAAAGTCGATGATGGAGCAGGCCAGCCCGCTTATGCAGAATCTCCGGCGCTCAGTCGCCTGGTTCGTCGCATCCGTTCTAGTGTTGGTGGTTTCCTCGATCGGGCTAAGTCGATTTCTTGAAACTGAAACGCCGGCCGTCTCTCTTGCGCTGGATCCGTTCAACGCTGATGCGTTGATAGCTGAAATCACCAGCGACCTGAACGACACGAATAATCCTCCCAATCTTGATCTATTGCTTGCCAAGGCCCGTGGAGCGCTTAGCTTTGATCTTGCGGACGCGCGTCTCTATAGCCTGATCGGCGAGATCAAATACCGGCAGGGCGAAAAGGACGAAGCCTATGCACTCTTTGATCAAGCAAGAAAACTGTCCAAAACAGAAATCCATGCGTTACAGAGATCCATTAGCCGTGCCGTAGAAATAGGCCATTTGACAAAGGCCATTGGCGAGATCGACATTTTGCTACGGCGATGGCCGGACCAATTTCCGGCGATCGCTGGCGGCATGCCGGCAATTCTCTCGAATCCTGATGGATACCAAGCTGTGCTGACAGCCCTCGGGACCGAGGCGCCCTGGAGGCCTAGGCTAATCGCGGCTCTTAGCAAAACTCCCGAGGGACTCGACTTCGCAAATCGGCTTCTGCTTGATTTGTCAGGCACAACCGCACCGCCGAAATCGAGCGAACTTTCCGTGGTGATTAGCGGCTATATCCTTCAAAAGAAATATGAACCAGCTTATCGGTTGTTTCTGTTCAGCCTCTCTGATCAAGAGAGGAAGTTGGGGGGGTACATTTTCAATGGAACGTTCGAACCAGTGGCGAGCGGCAGACCGTTCGATTGGCAACTCCGCGATCAATCGGGATTGGAAGTTACATTTGCAGCCTCCGACCACGCAGTCGAGGGCGAAGGTGGTGCAACGGTCCGTTTCTTGAATACGCCAGTCAAGAACACAGCTCTCGAGCAGTACATTGAGCTACCTCCTGGCTCCTACAGGATCTCCCTGGCTGCCTCCGCAAGGAATCTTAAGCTTCCAAAGGAATTATTCTGGTCGATCAGATGTGTTGACCCGGCTGGAGAAATAGCGCGATTCAATATTCCGGAAGGCACGTATAATCGTCAGAACCTCAGCCAGGATTTTTCGGTTGGACCGTCTGCGTGTCCGCTGCAGTTGCTCAGGCTGCAGACTGCCGCCATTGCCGAGAGCTGGCGGTTTCGATATGTCGGTACATTGATAATGCACAAATTGAGCATCGAGAGACTTCCATCTTGAACGACCGGCCTTCGGAATGGGATAAATATCTTCTCGGGTCGGTGTTGTTCATGTCGCTGCTGATCGGCGGTGGTACCGCGAGCGGCCTCTATACGGACACTTTGATCGAGGTTGCTGCAATTGTCTCGGCGGCGGCCGTTTTTACCCAAACCTCTGGCCAAAGAAGCTCGCAATCGGCTCTGTGGCTGCTGATTTTAGCCGCAGCATTGGCAGTTTTGCAAATCGTCCCACTGCCGGTGACAATATTCAACGGGTTGCGGCCAGAGCTTCTGCTCGGAGATCCCTGGATTGGAGAAAGCCGATTTCGGTTTATCAGCGTTGGGGTCGGCCGCACGGTCGAATGTCTGGTTTATCTTCTTGCCTGTGCTGCGTTTTTTTTGGCCGTATTGCGTTTACGTGCCGAGCAGGTCAGCGCGCTTCTTCCGTTTTTCTTCATGGGTGTTATCTGCAACGGTTTGGCGGGAGCGATTCAATATTCACTCTCTGACGATATCGCTATTATAGGACTGTTGCCTTTTACGATCAATGCCGGGCTTTTTGCTAACGTGAATCATTTTTCGGCGTTGCTTTTTGTGTCTATTCCCTTCGCAGTCTATTACGGTCTGTTCCGCGGGCATCTATTGTCCGGATCTTTCGGCTTGATCGCGCTTTTGCTGCTGCTTTTAGCAGCCGGTTCCCGCGCCGGTGTTCTGATAGGACTGGCGATAACCGTATTGTCCGTCATCTTTCTTTCAGCCCGTTCCAGGGCGAGTGGATTTGGTATTCTCTTAATTTTCATAGCGCTTTCGATCTACACGATAGGCGCTTGGACTAAGATCGATGCAGAAGTGGTCGATCCGGCATTCGGGCGGGGAGAATTCGCCCGCACCACAATAGAAGGAATAAAGGAGAATTGGCCAACAGGAGTGGGCTTCGGCAACTTTCAAAAAGCCTATCAAATATACGAGAGAGAAGGCATGATTTTCAGCAACTATGTTAACCATGCCCACAATGATTACCTTGAGATAGCCTTCGAAGGGGGAATCCTTGCTATTTCCTTGATGATAGGTTACTTTGTCTTGCTTTTGATGACATTGGTTAGGGCTCGCCGCGATTCTCTTCAGAAGGCGGCGTTTCTCTCAGTATCTTTTCTTCTTATTCATTCGCTGGTTGACTACCCGCTGCGAACCGAGGCGCTGGCGATGACGTTCGCGTATATGAACGCGATCATCTTCCACAAAGGATTTGCGGAACGTTTTACCCGCAAGCGCGAGGTGATCGAGATCGACCACGATGGTGACAAGCTGTTTGTTCCCGTAGAAATGTCGAGGAGGTCACCAGTTAAGGCCGCATCGCTTTAGCGGTGCCGACTGCAGTCAGTCGCCGGTTCGTCGGTGCTTGAGATCTCGAAGGGGTGGGGGAAATCGTGCCGAAATGATTTGGGGATGCGCGGGGCTTCTTCTTCCTCACCTTCAACGAGAAACGGTTTTCACACTTAGGCCTGGACATTGTTGGTCTAGGCCCTTCACTTCCCATTTGCGTTTTTCTTCGCCATCGTCCCGGACGCCGAGGCGCTGTATGGAGGTCACCGATACCTACTTGCCGAAGCATGATTGGGCAATCCGTTTCGGGCATCGAATGCCCCTTGATGACTGGGGATTTCTAATTTTGGATAAGTGTTCGGTTTTTGGATAAGAATTCGGGCGCCCACAGTGCCGAGTAGTTCGCATGAGCGGCTCGTGATTGCCTGAGGAGGGTCGCATGAACTTTCTTGTAACCGGGGGGGCCGGCTTTGTCGGCTCAGCAGTCTGCCGGCACTTGTGCAGCAATCCGGCCCATCGCGTGACCAATCTCGACAAGCTTACGTATGCAGGAAATCTCGCTTCGCTGCGGCCTGTCGAGAACGCCCACAATTATAGGTTCGAGCACGCCGACATTTGTGACGCGAGGACAGTTCTAGACGTTCTAAATCGCGATGAGATCGACGTTGTAATGCATCTGGCCGCTGAAAGCCACGTCGACCGGTCGATTGACAAGCCCGCTGCCTTCATCGAGACCAACATCGTTGGAACCTACCGAATGCTGAATTCGGCGCTGGAATATTGGCGCAGACTCCCCAGCGAGAAAAAAAGCCGGTTCCGCTTCCACCACGTTTCGACCGACGAGGTGTTCGGCGATTTGCCTTTCGACAACAGTGTTTTTACTGAACAGACGCCATACGCGCCATCCTCGCCGTATTCGGCTTCAAAGGCCGCATCCGATCATCTGGTGCGTGCGTGGCATAGAACTTACCGCCTTCCGGTCGTGCTTTCCAACTGCTCCAACAATTACGGTCCTTGCCAGTTCCCCGAAAAGCTGATCCCGCTCGTCATTTTGAACGCGCTCGATGAGAAGCCGCTGCCGGTGTACGGGGCCGGAAATAACGTGCGCGACTGGCTTTTCGTCGAAGACCACGCCCGCGCCTTGGCCATAATTGCGACCTGGGGCGTAGTTGGCGAGAGCTACAATGTCGGTGGCGGCTCGGAACGCAGCAACATGGAGGTGGTCGAGGCAATCTGCAGCATTCTGGATGACAGACGGCCGCGTTCCGGGTCTCGGCGGTATCGCGATCTCATCGCAGTTGTCGCGGATCGTCCTGGCCACGACCGCCGTTATGCGATCGACGCCTCCAAGATATGGCTCGATCTGGGCTGGGCGCCCCGCGAGACATTCGCCGACGGCCTCGCCAAAACGGTCGACTGGTATCTCCAGAACGAATGGTGGTGGGGGCCGATCCGCCGCGACGGTAATAGAGGCGAGCGGCTTGGCGACGCCTGCGTTGGTGCTGCGTGAGGCTTGTCTTCACCATACCAGGACAAGTCTTTAATAGCCGGTCGAGCGCGTCTCCCTGGGCCAGCTTCGAGGTCTTTGCCGCCGGCCGGCCCGCTCAGCCATCCCTCCGGCGTTCGCGGCCATTCGATCAAGTGGTCTAGTCGTTTCCGCCGGGGCTGCATCGTCCAATCAGGCCAAGGATGAACCGGACTTGCCTTCGATTCAATGGCGCTGGCAGCCAAGGTTTCGATAGTCCAAGGCGGTTGGCCAATGGAATGCACCACCACAAGATGCAGGGCCAACCAGCCCAGGCAATATTTTCCGGGCCCTTCCAGACGCAGCGGCTCCTGGGGCACGAATTTCCCGATTTTGCCGGCCGTGCGGAAAATTCATTCCCGAACCATTCCGCCGCAGGCCTGTCTTGCATTGTTCTGGACCGGAACGATCTGCTAGAACGCCCGCACGAGAATAGATTGTCCGGAAGTGCTGTTTGAATCGGGCGGCTGAATGTTGCCTCCGATGCAGGCCCTTCCGTGGATCGGTACGAAAGAACGCTCACAGTCCCATGAACATCGCACTTACGCACCTTCAGCGGCTTGAGGCCGAATCCATCCATATTTTTCGCGAGGTGGCCGCGGCCTTTGCCAAGCCGGTCATGCTCTATTCGGTCGGCAAGGATTCGTCCGTTCTCATGCACCTGGCGATGAAGGCGTTTTATCCGGCTAAGCCGCCCTTTCCCTTTCTCCACGTAGACACGACCTGGAAGTTCCGCGAGATGATCGCCTTTCGCGACCAGATGCAGCAAAAGCTCGGCTTCGACCTCCTGGTGCATGTCAATGAAGACGGCGTGCGCGACAACATCAATCCGTTCGACCACGGCTCCAACACCCATACGCATGTGATGAAGACGGTGGCGCTGCGGCAGGCGCTCGACAAATACGGATTTGACGCAGCCTTCGGGGGCGCCCGTCGTGACGAGGAGAAGTCGCGGGCCAAGGAGCGCATCTTTTCGTTCCGCAATGCCCAGCACGTCTGGGATCCGAAGAACCAGCGGCCGGAGATGTGGAAGATTTTCAATACACGTATTGCTGCCGGCGAATCGATCAGGGTGTTTCCGCTGTCGAACTGGACCGAGCTCGACATCTGGCAATACATTCTCCAGGAAGACATTCCGATCGTGCCGCTGTATTTGGCCAAGGAGCGGCCGGTCGTCGAGCGCGACGGCATGCTCATCCTGAGGGATGACGAGCGCATGCAGCTGCGGCCCGGCGAGGCGGTTGAGAACCGGATGGTGCGGTTCCGCACGCTCGGGTGCTATCCGCTGACCGGCGCGATCGATTCGGAAGCCGATACTCTGGAGGCGATAGTCGGCGAAATGCTCACGGCGCGCACTTCCGAGCGGCAAGGTCGCCTGATCGACCGTGATGAAGCTGGCTCGATGGAAAAGAAGAAGCGCGAGGGGTATTTCTGAGTATGCGCCACATCATGGCCAAGAGCCTTGCCCCGACCGACGGCGTCCGCGACTATCTGGCGGCGCAGGAACGAAAGTCTCTGCTGCGCTTCCTGACCTGCGGCTCGGTCGACGACGGCAAGTCGACGCTGATCGGGCGTCTGCTTTCCGATACCAAGCAGATTTTCGAGGATCAGCTGGCCACGCTCGAGCGCGATTCGCGCAAGCACGGCACCACTGGCGACGACGTCGACTTCGCGCTGCTGGTCGACGGCCTCGAGGCAGAGCGCGAGCAAGGCATTACCATCGACGTCGCCTATCGCTTCTTCGCTACGCCAAAGCGCAAGTTCATCGTCGCAGACACGCCCGGCCACGAACAGTATACGCGTAACATGGCGACAGGTGCATCGACCGCCGATCTCGCCATCGTGCTGATCGATGCTCGTCAGGGCGTACTGCGCCAGACAAGGCGGCATTCGATCATTGCCTCGCTTTTGGGCATTCGCCACATCGTGCTCGCCGTCAACAAGATCGATCTTGTCGGCTTCGACGAGGCGGTCTTTAAACGGATCGTGGCCGATTACGGGCAGTTCTCACGTGATCTCGGCTTCCAGTCGATCGTGCCCATTCCTATGTCGGCCCGTTACGGCGACAACGTTACTGGTCGTTCCGATAGGACGGACTGGTTTTCCGGCCCGACGCTGATCGAACATCTGGAAACCGTCTCGGTCGACGAGGCCGCGGTCGAATTGCCGTTCCGGTTTCCTGTCCAATATGTGAACCGTCCCAATCTCGATTTTCGCGGTTTCGCCGGCACCATCGCCTCCGGCTCGGTTGCGCCCGGCGACGAGGTAGTCGTCGCCAAATCCGGCAAATCCTCGCATGTGAGACGCATCGTCTCGCATGGTGGCGACCTTCAGCAGGCTATCGCCGGCCAGGCCATCACCCTCGTCCTCGACGACGAGGTCGAGGTCTCTCGTGGCAATATGCTGGTATCGCCGGCGGCGCGGCCGCAGGTCGCCGACCAGTTCGCCGCCAACATCGTCTGGTTCGACGAACATGCGCTGCTGCCTGGCCGCTCCTACATCCTGCGCACCGAGACCGACCAGACCAGCGCTACCGTCACCGACCTGAAGTACCGCGTCAACGTCAACGACTTTGCCCATGAGGCGGCCAAGTCGCTTGAAATGAACGAAGTCGGCATCTGCAACATCTCGACGCGCTCGCCGATCGCCTTCGATCCGTTTGCCGAAAACCGCACCACAGGCGCCTTCATCCTGATCGACCGTATCACCAATGCCACGGTCGGCGCCGGCATGATCCTGCACACGCTGCGCCGCGCCGAAAACATCCACTGGCAGTCGCTCGATGTCGGCAAGCGCGCCCGCGCCGATATGAAGAACCAGCGGCCGGCGGTGTTCTGGTTCACCGGGCTTTCGGGTTCGGGCAAGTCGACCATCGCCAATCTGTTTGAAAAGAAGCTGTTTGCCACCGGCCGTCATACCTACATTCTGGATGGCGACAACGTCCGTCACGGCCTCAACCGCGATCTCGGCTTCACCGACGCCGATCGTGTCGAAAACATTCGCCGCGTCGCCGAAGTGGCGCGCCTGATGGCCGATTCCGGGCTGATCGTCATCGTGTCGTTCATTTCGCCGTTCAGCGCCGAGCGGCGCATGGCGCGCGAATTGATGGCCGACGGCGAATTCGTCGAGGTGTTTGTCGACACCCCCTTCGAGGAATGCGCCAGGCGCGATCCGAAGGGTCTTTATGCGCGGGCATTGAATGGCGAGATCAAGAATTTCACCGGCGTCGATTCACCATATGAGGTGCCGGAAAAACCCGAAATTCATCTCAAGACACTCGGCAAATCGGCCGAGGAGATGGTGGACGCCCTGGAACACTGGCTGAACGAGCGCGACATTGCCGAAGACCAATATGACAGCGGCGGCGGTATCTGACGACGAAGCGATGCTCGCCGTCTTCGAGCACCTTGCCTTGGCGGCGGGGCGCGAGGTGATGCGCGTCTTTCGTGCCGGCTGTGCAGTCGACAGCAAGTCAGACAGTTCGCCAGTGACGGAGGCGGATCGCGAGAGCGAAAAGATCATCCTAGCCGGGCTGCGCGCCGCATTTCCGGAAATTCCATGCGTGGCCGAGGAAGAAGCTTCGGCCGGCATCACGGCCCCCGATCTCGGCGACGCTTTCTTCTTGATCGATCCGCTGGACGGCACCAAGGAGTTCGTCAACCGGCGGACCGATTTCACCGTCAACATCGCGCTGGTTCGCCATGGTGTGCCGGAGATCGGCGTCGTTTTCGCGCCTTGCACCGGCCGCTTCTTTTCCGGCCGGCCGGGCCAAGCGGAAGCGATCGAGATCAATGACGACTATGAGATCATCGATCGCCAGCCGATCTCGGCGAGGGCCGGTGTGGTGCCGCTGACAATCGTTGCCAGCCGCT
The DNA here is from genome assembly GCF_040317925.1 of Mesorhizobium sp. M1348. Taxonomy (NCBI): domain Bacteria; kingdom Pseudomonadati; phylum Pseudomonadota; class Alphaproteobacteria; order Hyphomicrobiales; family Phyllobacteriaceae; genus Mesorhizobium; species Mesorhizobium sp. M1348. Next base: position 19,060 of record NZ_JAMYLH010000010.1, read on the forward strand.
CCCACAATACGCCGGAAACCGACGCCTATATCCGCGCGCTCGGCGCTGCCGAGATCGTCTCGGTCGGCTCCTCGCTGAAATTCTGCCTCCTCGCCGGCGCCGAGGCGGACGTGTATCCACGCTTCGGTCGCACCATGGAATGGGATACTGCCGCGGGTGACGCGGTGCTACGCGCTGCCGGCGGCATGACGCGCACGCTGGATGGTGCGCCGCTCGCCTACGGCAAGCGCAACCAGAGCGACGACGAGGATTTCGCCAACCCGCATTTTATCGCCAGCGGCAAGGCTGCTGGATTTGGCTAGACGATGACTGCGGAGTTCCAGACCCGTACGAAAGTACGCGTGTTACAAGTGCTTACGGAAGCGACCTCCGATATTGCCCGAGGTCTGTCAGCACAACGGTACGATCCCCATCCAGCCTACAGTTACGTCGGCGTGGCCGATTCGCTTCGTGTCCGGTCGATGCTAGGGGACCTCACACGGTGTATCCAAATTGCGATATACCGATGCACCTGAACGGGTATACGAGCGAGTGATGGCGTTCCACATTAAGAATCCCGAGACCGACGTGCTGACCCGCCTGGTCGCCGCGCTTAAGAGGACTGGTCTGACAGAGGCCGTCCATGCCGCGCTCAAGCATGAGCTTGAGCGCGAACAGGCTAGACCGTCCCTGGTGGAGACCGGCGTCAGGTTCTGCCGTGATCTGCGAGCCCGGGGCAAGCCTGATCACGGCAGGCCTGCCGACAAGGCGTTTCGCGACAGCCTGTACGAGAATGACTGATGTTCATCCACCTCGGCCCTGACGGCGCTGATGACCAACGAGGATGATGCGCACGAACTCCTTGCACGCATGCAGCAGACCAGAAAGCGGCTGACCTCGTCACTTGCGGTATGGGAGGCTGCAATCGAAGTCGCGAGAGCGTCTTGGACTTGGCAATCAGCGAGGCGGCCGAGGTCGTGGAAAGATATCTCTCGTTGATGGAGATTGACATGGTCGCGGTGCCGCCGAACGCGGCTCGACTCGGGCTTGACGCTTTCGAGCCCTTCGGCAAGCGCCGGCACCCGGCTCGGCTGAACTTTGGTGACTGCTTCGCCTATGCTTGTGCCCGGCATCTTGACCAGCCATTAATGTTCAAAGGCGCCGACTTTCCGCAGACCGACATCGAGGCTGCGTGAGTGCCACAGTCCCGCGACGCAGAGCGCAAGCGTCGCTTACCGCCTTATCGCGCTCCCCATTAGAGCGGCGGTTTAGCCGACTGTCACGGAACAAAAGTAGGTTGCCCGGTCCACGGTCCAGATTGCATTACGTTCAAGGACCTAAAATGCGGCGGGCTTGGTTCGGATGGATAAGGCCAGGAGCGCCTCCGAAAGTCGTTTCTTCGCCCGCTCGACCCCGTTCTCGTCGATTGCCTCAACATCGAGGAACAAGTCGAGGCCAGTCGCGTGCTCGCTGATGACCTGAGGGCGCTGGGCGAGTTCACCCAGGAGGCCCTCGACTTCGTAGGGGACAACCTCCCGGCTGATCCCCTTCATGGCAATCGGTGCTAATGGACGCGCCCGGACAAGGTCGCGCACGAGCGCGTAAGTTTCATAGCTGAGGCAGATGCCGCCGGGCTCGGCAATCGACTGCAGACGGGCCGCCAAGTTCGCTTCGGCTCCGATGATGGTGTAGTCCATCCGATCATCGGAACCGAAGTTCCCAACATTGCAATAGCCCGTGTTGATGCCCATGCGAGCTCGGAAGGGCCGTTCAACTCCGCGGTCACGCCACACCCTGTTCAACTGCTCCACCCGACGCTGCATGTCGACAGCCATGCGCAAGCAGGCTCTCGCGTCTTCCTCGATACCTTGCGTCTCGGGGTCTCCGAAGAACACAAGAAGCGCGTCGCCGATGAACTTGTCGACGGTGCCGCCGTGTTTGAGCGCGATCGTTGACATCTCGGTGAAGTACTCGTTGAGGAGAAGCGTCAAGTCCTCGGGCTGGAGGCGTTCCACGATCGCGGTGAAATCCTTGACGTCGGAGAAAAAGATCGTGAGCTTCTTGCGCTCGGTCGCGATGGTGACGTCCTTCTGGCCGCTGAAGATGCTTTTGTAGATTTGAGGCGAAAGGTATTTGGCTATCTTCAAAGAAATCGCGGCCAAGAAGTCGTTTGCCTCGGAAAGCTCCTTGTTGATGCCCGAAATCAAGGCGGACTGCCGACGCTGCAGGAGAATGAACGTCAGGCCCGCCGCCGCCGCGAAGCCGAAATATAGGAGCAGATACTTGAAGGTCAGCACGTTGGCAGCAATAGGCTGATTGACTGATATCTCCTGGATCCCTCGGACATCCCCTACCTTCCAGTCCGTCTTGGGACTGTCCGGGTGTGAGTTATGGCAGGTCACGCAGACTTGTCCCATTACAACAGGGGCCACGGCGCGGACCTGCCGGTCAAACAGTGAACCCGAGACTTCGATGATCGGCTCCTTCGGGTTGGCGCGCAAAGCAGAGATTGCATTCCGTTCGAATACGTCGAGCTGGTGGGGGGCGCGACCTTTGAAAGGCAGATCAGAGACGAACCGGTATTTGACAGACCCATCGTGAGCGCTGATGAGCTTGCCGAGTTCAATCGAGAGGGTTGCTGGAATAGGGATCGCACCTGGCACATCCCGGTAGTTGTGCGTCGCAGTTACGGCGCCGTTAGCTTGCAGCACGCGTCCCACGACCTCGCTGCCGTAGAATCCGCGCATTTCGTCGATGATCCGGCTGATTTCGCTGGCTTGCCTGCGCAGCATCCGTTCCGATAGGTCTCGGAGGTCGAGCCAGGCTGCGACAGGCAGACCGATAAGGCCGATGACCACTGCCGCCACCAGGAGCGGTCCCATGGTGCGCTGCTGACGCGCAATCTGTTCACCTAGTCCCGCCATTGTGCAAGCGCCCGGCCGTCTTAGTATCTAAACTATAGCTTATTCCCCGCACGGTACCAGAGTCAGTCTTGGCTCGATGAAACACGTCAGCCCTGCAACGATGGCCAGACCTTTGAGCGGTTGTTGCTGGGCCCCGACGCTCACAGCGGATTTCGCATTCTGGCGCTGGAGGGGCAGTGCATCAGCGAAGGGGATGCCGCAAAGTCGGGTGTGGCCCGGAATGCGCTCCGCGATAACCGCTCAGGGTCAAAAATTCACTGCTGGCAAGGTTGGGACTTCTGCGGCCGGAGAGCGCGTCGGAAAGTGTCCCGCGAAAGATATCCGCGTTTCGGCCACACATCGCGGCGGGTGACGCGGTACTTAGGCACCATGATGAACTCCGATCCCCCCGGCCTCGTCGCCCGCGCAAATGACGCTGTCGCGCAGGCGACGCCTGAGTGAAGCACGATTTTCAGCCGAACGCTCGTGGCAGGGAGCAACCATCCGGTGTGGATCGTGGCAGAGGCGCTTCCGCGTCCTAGACTGCTTGCATGGAGATGGACACCGAAAAGATCGGCGATGCCGTTCTGGGCCCGCTTTGGCTGACGCTCATGAAGAGAGGCGCGCCCTGAAGGGTTTGGATTGGAATGGCTCTGGATCGCTTGCACGAGAAGGGGCTGATCGCGAATCCAACAAACAAGGCGAAGTCAGTGGTTCTGACAGATGAAGGACTGCGGCGTGCGGAGGAGCAATGCCGAGCTCTGCTCACCCGCCCGGTGCCATGAGCCTGAGCGCAGGGCGGGCGCCTAAGAGATGATGGCGCACATGGTTGAATTTGGACACCGGCGGCGCGCTGACAGCAGAGGGACGGCCGATGCTCTCGCCTCGGCGGCCAAATTCGTCTTCCTCACCTACGCCAACGGGCGCATCCAGGCTGTTAAGGCGTGGCAGAGAACGCCGCAGCCGCGACCGTCAATTTCAGCGGCATTGGCGAAGTCCAGCCGCGAGATGCGTCTGCCGGCGAATGGGGGCGCTCCCGGGCTGGTTGCAGCCAGCAGCGGGTCGGCGCCGCTGCTGACACATGGGATGGCAGCGGGGCAGATTGCCACTGGCGATGCGAAATCTCTATGGCTGCGAATTTCCTAGGGCGGGTTTCTCAAGCACGAGCACATGACTACCAAGAGGCGAGGTGTGAGTGCTCTTGACCTGGAACCCCTCGTCGGACAGCGTTTCGATAAATTCGCCATCCGTTCCAGGCGGAACGCGGGCAACAACGTTCGAGGTGCGCCTCACAATATTGGAAAGCACCCTTCGCGCCTTGCCTGGGCCGATGTTGCGTTGCATGTGCTGATAGACGGCCAGCAGCAGGACGATATCGTATTTCGGTAGAAGGATATTGCCGAGGCGCCGGCTGCCGAGGTTCAGGCGATCGAACCGGGCATGTACCGGGGAGCCACTCAATAACATTTTTGCAGTCTCGATGTGCGGCTTGGCAATGTCGATCCCGTGGATCGAGCTGGGTTTCAGCTTGGATATCTCATAGGCGACAACACCCATATTGCAGCCAACATCGAGAATGGATTTTCCGGCGTAGTCGACCTTTGCGGAGAATAGCCCGTCCAGTCTGTCGTCCCACGTACCTGCAAAACCCCTTTTGAATCTTGACCACCACAAATCATCAGCTCCTTTGGGAAGAGCCCCCGTGAGCGCCTCCTATCACGAGAGAATTAATGGTCGATACCCATTCAACTGGAATTGATCACATTGACGAACCAAGGCTGGGACGTGTGCGGCCGCGTCACAACCCCATCACCTTGAGTGCCGCGGGAACCGCATAGCGGCTGCCGTCATAGCGGAGCCGGTAGGTCCGCTTCACAGGCTTGCCGGGGTGGGACTGGCATTCGCCATTCTGGTCGGGGGAGGGATTATCGGTACTCGTCCGCTCAATCGCGGTGATATCGTGATAGCCCTGATGGCTCGCCGGGCCTATCGCCAGGCTGACCTGGCTGGAGCGAAAGGATCCGGCGCAACTGCCATCGCTATCGCCGCCAGAGCCGGCCACCACGAGCCCGTCGAGCACCACGTGGAGTTCACCGCGGACGAGAGCGTAGAGCCGCAGGTCGGTTTCAGTGAAGGGAGCGGTCAGCGAATGGTGTGCCAGTTCGATGCGCAGGCCGAATACGGTGACATCGGGGGCCAGTGCATAACGGGCAGTGTCGAATTCCACCTTTTCAATGACAATCATGTCATCGGTCATCAGGCCGGGCTGGAGCAGGCGCCGGCGCACCCGCAGGCTCTTCCTGTCGATGACCAGAAGCTCAATATCGCCGGAATGCAGGTGGTCGCGGTCAGCGCTATCAATCAGCGGCACTGCGACCAACAGCAGGTCGTCATGGGCCGGCCAGATCTTGCAGACCAGGCCGAATGGCGCATCGCTTCCCGGGAGCGTTGAGGCGATGCTGGTATGCGGTTCAAGCGTGAACGAGGTGCCGTCGGCGCTCTTTCGGGCGTTGGGATAGGCCTGCTCCACCAGCGCGGCAGCATCACTGCAATCGCGCGCCGCGGCGCGGGCGGAGGACAGGCTTGCGACTGCCAGGCCGAGGACAAGGAAGAGGGTGCGCCACAGTATTTGCATAGGGGTCTCACGTCGAGCGCCCGATCCGGGCAGACATGTCTACGCGAGACTGGTGGCGGCGCACAGGGCCTAACGGAAGCGGCGCTAACGACAGGTCGGAGGAAGCCGCAGCCTACTTCGCAAGCGAAGTGATACGAGGTTCGCTTCACCGTGAGGGAGTGACGCCCGCCGGGCGCAAGATCTTCATGCTGCAATACCGGACCAATGCCGGCGTTCGCCGTAAGCCCTCGATCGGGAAGTTCGGTGATTTGACGGTCGAGCAAGCTCGGAAAATCGCCCGGGCTGGCTCCTTCCCTGTTTGATCGCAGCGAATTTGAGCTTCGAGGCGAGGTCAGCCACTTCGACGAGAACGCCCAAAAGGGTATTGGGGAAAGCTGCTGGGCTACTTGCTGTCGATGCTGGATTTGGCTGCATGTTGTCGGTGCAAGCGGCTAGTGCTGCCGCCTGGACGAGATTGGCCGGCGCCCTTTTGGGAGTTGGGGGGCGGGGGAGGCGCCGGCCCGAGCGGACATCAGGTCCGCCGCCCGCAGAACTTAACAGCGGTCACGTTCGCGCCTATGGCGTTATCGCGGAAGGTCGGACGGCAGCCGGTCAGCGCATAACTCACATGCGGGTCCGTCTGCGCCTTACAATCGCAGCGGCTGGGTCAGACCGCTGGCTGTCTCAACACAAGCTGGCTTGACCTTGCAACTGCCAGCGCACCAAGGAGCGCCGTTAAGTAAACAGCACCTCTTCCTGTAGATGACAGCTTGACGCGATCCTACCAGACTTGCCGATCATACCAGTCGTCAATATCCTGCCGAACGCGGTCCCTTTCGATACCGTAGCGCTCCTGGATCTTGCCTTCGAGCTGATCGCGATTGCCAGCGATCCGATCAAGATCATCATCGGTAAGTTTGCCCCACTGTTCCTTGATCTTACCCTTGACCTGCTTCCAGTTTCCTTCGATCCGATTCCAGTCCATGACACATCCTCCATTGTTTTACACAAGGCGAAACGGTCGTCCGGCCAGGGAGTTCCGGGAACAAGATCTCTGATGTTCACGTCTCCAGTTGGAAAGGTGACGGCGCCAACCAGGAGATGGCCTTTGGGGACGCGTCGACCTCCCCGACGAAGGCGCTTTGCTACACGTCGACAGGCGATGCGGCGCCGTGGGCGAGCGCAAACATCGAGCGGAGCCTGACGTGAGCGAAAGGGGCACGGTTGTCCTGCGCAAGATCATCAAGGTCGAAATCGCCCTCCCAGGCTTCGGGCCGCTAGGCTCGACCCTCGGTAGCGACATGCCGGATCCGAATACAATGGCTCACTCGATACCCTGCCTGGGAGCTAGCTCCATGTCCCGTGCGTCGCGGGATTGAACCGGAAGAGTCCGGCCGCGTTGTTTGGACTGGAACGGCAATTGTTGAAGATACAAATGGCGAATACTGGCACAACGCGTGGACGCAACCAGGACCGGGCAAGGGTCGCTGGTGGGCAGGACCACGAAATGAAGTATGAGGCGAGCAAAACCGGCGCCAGCAAAGCTGACGTCAAGTCGGCGGTGAAGTCGGTCGGCAACAGTCGCAAGAAGGTCGAAGACAAGCTGGGCAGGAAGTGAGCCCCGGCCGCACAGGACGCCAGCGAAGTTGGCGATATCAAGAGGTCAAGGTTCAGCGCAGGGGATAGGCCACATTGCCGTATGACCGACTGCCGCGAGGTCCTCATGAGAGGGCATGCACGTGACCCGCATCGCCACCTTTAATGTGAACGGCGTCAACGGCCGGTTGCCTGTGCTTCTGAAGTGGTTGGGCGAAAGCGACTGCAACATCGTGTGCCTGCAGGAATTGAAGACGTCGGACGACAAGTTTCCTGCAGAAGCGATCAGGGAGGCGGGTTACGGCGCGATCTGGCACGGCCAGAAATCGTACAACGGTGTTGCAATCCTCGCTCGCGGAATCGAGCCGGTGGAACGTCGGCGCGGCCTGCCCGGGGATCCCGACGATACCCACAGCCGCTATATCGAGGCCGAGGTGGATGGGATCGTCGTGGGCTGTCTTTACCTGCCCAATGGCAATCCAGCGCCTGGCCCAAAGTTCGACTACAAGCTGCGCTGGTTCGATCGACTCATCAGCTATGGCCAGCATTTGCTGCAGGACCGGGTGCCAAGCGTTCTCTGCGGCGACTTTAACGTCGTTCCAACCCCGATCGACGCCGTGGTGCCGAGCCGATGGCTGGGGGATGCGGTCTATTTCCCGGAGAGCAGGCAAGCTTATGCCAAAATGCTCCAAGCTGGCTGGATAGATGCCGACGGCGCATCCATCCGGAGAAGGGCATCTACACCTATTGGAATTTCTCCTACCGTGGCGGCTACGATCGGAGTTCCGGTCTGCGGATGGACCATCTCCTGGTGAGTCCCTCCGTGTCCGACCGGCTGCGCAATGCCGGCGTGGATGTCGAGCTTCGCGGGTGGGACAAGCCAAGCGACCACGTGCCGGCCTGGATCGAGCTCAATTGACTGGGAGGAATACAGATGGTCGATCGGAATTCCCGAAATGAACCAAAGGTGGGAGACGATGGCCAACGATCGGCTTGATCTCAGCTGATGGATATTGTTCAGGAACTGGCGCGGTTCGTGCCGCCCGCTTTGCTCGAGACAAACCCGTATGTCCGCTTGGCACGGGTGACTGCATGCTCGGCCGCGGTCTGCGGGAATTGATTCACTCATCGTGTCGGGCGCGGAGACAAAGGTCTGGGTGCTCGCCTCTGTGATCTACGGTACCAGTAGTAATTGTCGCAGATGCGGTATGTTCCCGAGCTGACTCGACCCACGATGCCACGCTGGCGATTCATGAGAGCCGCTGCGGGATGCAGGGCGAGACAGTGACCACCGCCGAGTTTGTGGCCGCGCCACTGGACGGGACGTTATGACTTCGGGAGCACCTCTGCGAATGACAGAACAGGAAATGATTATCGAAGCGTTGGGCGTCACTGCGAGCTTCGACGTCGCGCTGGAAGCGCGCCGGCGCATGGACTTTCTCAGCACCTATCTGCGTGCATCGGGTTTAAGCACCTATGTGCTGGGGATCAGCGGCGGGGTGGATTCACTCGCAGCCGCCCTTCTGGCTCAACGCGCTGTCGAGGAACTCCGAATGGCAGGATACGATGCCAGATTCCTGGCCGTTCGTCTCCCGTACGGCACCCAGGCAGACGAGCGTGATGCGCAGCGGGCTTTGGACACCATTGCGGCGGATGAAGTGCACCGGGTCGACATCAAGCCGGCTGCCGACGCGATGCTGGATTCGATCAGGCTGGCCGGGGTCGACCTCGGCGATGCCGGCCGCGAGGATTTCTTGCTTGGCAACATCAAGGCGCGTCAACGCATGATCGCCCAGTTCGCGCTCGCCGGCGCCACGCGCGGGCTGGTCATCGGCACCGACCATGCGGCTGAGGCTTTGATGGGTTTCTTCACCAAGTTCGGTGACGGTGCCGCCGACATTCTTCCTCTTTCCGGGTTGAACAAACGCAGGGTTCGCGCCTTGGCAGCGCATCTGGGCGCTCCGCCTGAACTTGTTGACAAGATCCCGACCGCCGACCTGGAGAACCTCGTCCCGTTTCGGCCTGACGAAGATGCATACGGTCTCACATACGATCAGATTGACGACTTCCTAGAAGGCCGGGAGATCAACGAAGCGGCGCGCAGGCGCATACTTCACGCCCATTCCAGCACAGCCCATAAGCGAGCACTTCCGCTCATACCGATTGCCATGACGAGTTCGACATTGGCGCATCGGCAATAGTCGTCTCAACATATGCGACCGATGGACTTGCCGCAGCCTGAACTTCCGCTGGAGCGATGCGTTGCTCTTTCAGCTCCGCATGCGGTCATGCGGTCGAGAGTGTCGGCACGTATGGCCGTGGCGGGCGACGGCGAACTCACTCTTCCCTGAATGCCCGCTGGATTTGATCTTCCAAAAGTTCACGAGGCAAGACAGCATTGTCCGGCTGCCGATGAGATGCAGCTCCAGTTTTGGCGATGGCAGGCGCGCCGCATTGTTGATATCATCCGCGCAGAACAGGCGCGCAAATGACATCGGATTCAGAGAAGGCTGAGGCGGTCGAGCAGTTGCTTGACACACCTGACCTTGCAACAGCACTGGAAAGCGAACAGTTCAAGAAATTCCTCGACCAGGTGCCGATCGCCATAGCCGTTTCGGACCTTGCCGGTGAAGAGCACGTGGTCTACGCCAATCCGGAATTCCAGAAACTGTCAGGCCTGACAGCCGCCAGGCTCACCCAAGAAAACTGGGCGGCCCTTTTAGGCACGGGCCTCCATCAGCAAAAGGACAGGCCGCTAGCCGAGGCCGTGGTCGAGGGAACCGATTTGGTCGGCACCTTCAGGCTGGAGCGCGGCGAGGACAAACCCGCGATCGTCGACGTTTATTCGAACGAAATAGAGGACGACAACGGCAAGGTTTGCTTCCGACTGGTGGCCCTGGTCGACGTATCGGCTCACGGGGAGGCGGGAGATCAGCGCTCGGCCGAGGAGCGTGTCAGCGAGAAAGACACCCTGCTTCGCGAACTGCAGCACAGGGTGAAGAACAACCTGCAGATGATCACCGCACTGATCCGGCTGGAAAGCCGCAACGCTACCGAGGCCGACCGGAGACGGTTTGAGCGGCTCGCCGGTCGCGTCGACGCTTTGGCGATCCTCTACCAGACGCTAACGGCCGACGAGCCGAAGGAGGAGGTCGACCTTGGTGTGTATCTCAGCCAGGTCGCGTCCTCGGTGATGAGCTCGCATGCAGTCGAGGGGATCCGGCTGGATATGAAGGTGGATACATATCCGGTGTCAATAAACGTCGCCATGCCGGCGGGACTGGTCGTGAACGAATTGCTGACCAATTCACTAAAACATGCCTTCCGGGGGCGCGACGGCGGTACGATAACGCTGCACAGCATCGTCGATGGCGACGGCTGCCGGGTTATTGTGGCGGACGACGGAATCGGCCTGCCGGAAGGCGAGATGTGGCCCAAGCCAGGCAAGCTCGGAGCGCTGATCGCGCGATCGCTGACCGAGAACGCCAAGGCGCAGCTAGCCGTCGAGTCCAGCGCCAACAAAGGGACGAAGGTGACCATCGTTTTCAAACGGTCGGCGGCAGCAAGCTGAACGATTGCCGTCGAACACAGCAGGCTGGCGGCTGGCTTCATGTCGCTTCTTGAGCAGGCGGCTGCAAATAGGCTAGGGCGCCCGACGCGCGCTCCGAGTTGCCACCAATCGGACGCCGCCCACTCGGCACGCGCCGGTTCACCGGGCACGAGAAGACGTCACAACAATTTGCTGCGAATGCGCCTGCAGCGGCTCGCCCGATCCCACTGGAGGCGCCGGTGATAACCGCGATCGGACGCAAGGCACGGCTCGGCGACTGACGCTAGTTCCGTAGACCGCGACCCTCGGGGAAGGCGGGAGCACCTGACGCCTTCGCGCTCATCACGCGCGGGCCGGCAATTCGGCAGCGAGTCGTCGCATTGGCCAATCTTGCCGAGGACGAAGGTCTAACCTACACATTAAATTGGTCCGACTGTTCGTGGCCGGAGGTAACCGCGAAATTGCGTTATCGGGACATGCGAGCAGTGCTGTAGGCAAACCGTGATGCGTGCATTCTTTCGATTGGTTGCTACGATTATCCTGACGCCTGGGGTGACCAGTTGCACCAGTATTTCCTACTACGCGCAATCTGTGCAGGGTCATGTGCAGATCATGGCGGCGCGCCAGGACGTCGGAAAACTGATCGACGATCCTTCGACCCCTGAGATATTGCGCGCCCGAATGGCATCGGCGAGCGCCATACGACAGTTTGCTATCGATGAACTGGCGCTGCCCGACAACAACAGCTACCGCAGCTATGTCGATGTTGGTCGCGACTCGGTGACATGGGCCGTCTTCGCCGCGCCGGAATTTTCGCTGACGCCACGAACATGGTGCTTTCCGGTTTTCGGCTGTGTTCCCTACCGGGGATATTTCTCCGAAAAGTCCGCGACTGAAACCGCCGCCGAACTTCAAAGACAGGGCCTCGACGTCTACGTAGCGGGCATCACTGCATATTCCACGCTTGGCTGGTCGAGTGACCCGCTGCTAAGCACGATGCTCACCCAAGATGGAACGTATCTCGCAGGGCTGGTATTCCATGAACTGGCCCACCAGCGCGTCTACGTGCATGACGATTCCGCCTTCAACGAGGCGTTCGCTGTCGCTGTCGAAACAACGGGTGTGAGAAAATGGCTGCGCGCGACCGGGGATACTCGCGGCTTGCGCCGTTACGAGGCCGAACGTAGGCGCAAAGCTGAATTTCTTGTGCTGGTGTCGCAGACCAGGGACCAGCTCAGGCATGTCTATGACCAGAATGGTACTTCTGAGCAGAAGCAGGCCGCGAAGACGGCCGCGATCGAACGGCTGAGGACGCGCTACCGACAGATGCGCGACAGGCGATGGGGTGGATACCGCGGATACGACGCCTGGTTCAATGCTCCGATCAACAACGCAAAGCTCGCCGCGACTTCCGTCTACAGCGGTCAGGTGCCGGCCTTTCTCCGCTTGTTCGACTTGTGTTCGGGCGACTATCCACGGTTCTATGCATCGGTTCAAAGGCTTGGCGCGTTGGACAAAGCTCGCCGTGCCGAAGCGCTTGCCGGGGCAGAGGCGTGTTATGGAGCCATTCAAAGCTGACGCCATCCCGGGAACGCTCCGCGATTCACCGCGAACGGTGCTACTTGGCTCTAATCTTAGATTTCCTCACCAAGGAGTATTTTGGCCTCTTTGGCAGCGTTTAGAAATGCCTGGCGCGCTATTCTTGGTGGTTTTTCGCCGCGGATGACGGCAAGGCACGCTTCGATTGCCGTGAGCCGCGACTTGCTCGCTGGCTGGGGCCATTGCCTCAGCAAGATTTCGGCGGCGTCCGATACCGAGACAACAACTCTGTCACGATCGATGCGGCCTGGCTGAATGACGACAGGCTTTCTAAAACGCCTAGCAGGCATGACACTCTCCAGACCGACCACACAGGCTAGACTCGAACAATTCTTAGCGCTAGCTCAAAAGTAAATGACCGCCGAACGTGTGTGGGCTTACTTGCCGGTTCGACCTGGCCTCTTCGGGCATCTCGAGCATATCAACTTCGAATCCATCTAATTAAATGGCGCTTTAAATGGCGCTGGCGGGTCCGTTCCGCTCCGGCATGCCGGATGCTCGGCGAGGAGACGTCGACCTTGGTTCGGCGGGCGCCTCAACGCGCGGAATGGTCGCATTCAAAGCAAAACCGGCGTCCGCAGGCTGAGGCCGGCAGCGTGAAGCTCGTGCGCGGCCGCTGGAACGAAACATTCCTCGACGAGGTCTGTTCGTTTGCGGATGGCCAGATTGACGATCAGGTCGATGCCTTCGCCAATGCTCTGAACGAGCTCGCGCTTGGTTCGACCTTCACGCTCGACAATGTCTGACGGCTGGACTGACCTGGATCCGCTATTAATCAAAGTGCTCTGGCAAGGCCTTCAACTGGTCAGTGGTCATTTGTGTGATGGCATGCACAGTGCCGTCTTCGTCCCGCATGAAATCGAGCTGCGTTGCATATAAGGCCACGCGCTTTGAGCCTATGCCGAGGAACCCACCAACATCGAAGACGACTTGGGCATGCTCGCCGGTTCCATGGATGTGGTCGACCGAACTGATTTCCTCATCGTCGCGACCATAGATGGTTGCTCCTTCAACAACGTCGGGCCGCAGTTCAGCACTCGTGAGCCGTACGTGATCGGTGTGGTCCATTGTGGAGTCTCCTCTCCGTTGGACTGAGGTAACCCCCGACAGGGCCAACCGTTCCGAACCGTCATAGTACGGATCGAACAATCCCCAACTTGGCCATTTGTTGATCTAACGAAAATGGAACGTCCATTCGGGGGATCTGGAATGCATTCTGGCATGGATATTTCGGGCATGCCGGCAGGCGATGAGGTCGAAAGCTTCATCATCCTGCCACCGTTGGACATCGGTCCGAACCGGTCTTGCGCGAAGTCGAGGCCTTCCTGTAGAGGTTTTTCCCCGAATACGACTTCTTCGTCAACGGCGACACGGAACCTTTCCAAGGCGATTTCCAGATCCTACAGATCTGCGGCGTCGGTGGCGACGAGCAGGGCACCCTGCGCATTCTCAATCACCCCGAGCAATCGGTGATGATGGGCATCGCCGCGGCGCTGAAGGGTTTCCGCCCCGGGCAGCCGCCGGCGCTGGACTAGAGGGACGGACGCGCCGTCGGGCTTTCTTTGCGCCCCGCCACAAAGACGAGGAACGCGACGGCTTTTCCGCTCGTTGATCCCTTATGCCCTCTACCTCGATTCGCAAAACAGAATACGATTCCGAGCGCAAGGTCCTTTCGGTGTGGTTCGTCGCCAGCGGCAAGCGGTACGAGTTCGAGGGAGTGCCGCCGGAGACCTTTTGCGGCATTTAAGGCCGCATTCGCGAAGGGCCGCTATTTTAACGACCACGTTCGCAATCGTTTCCGTTACCGCCAGGCTACGAGCGATTGCGACTCGGGATGACCTTACCTGTCGGTGCCGAGGTGGCGCTAAGTGCGAGTAGTCGTTGGGACCTCGTCCAGGAGATTTGGACCTTTACTCGCTGGCAACCGGCCCTCGGGAGTGAGCTTGTCCACTGCGTCGGGGAGTTCTCTTGTGAGCCGGTCGAGAAGCTCGTCATGGGACAATCCGGTTTGCTCGGCCAGATCGTCCAACGTTTGCGGGTCGATTGCTTTCTCGACCTGTTCGCGCTGAACGGGGCGGTTGGATCCTTTTCCTACCCAAGAATCGACCTGATCGCCCGCACCCACATTTCTGAGACGGTCCAGGATGTCGCCGAGGCCGCCGGGGGAGCCAGCGCTAGCGTTGGGATCAGTCGATTTCCTGCCAGCGATCAACTCGCCGATCTTGTCCCTGTTCTTGTAGGCAAGCAGACCAAGCAACGCTATGGCGACCTTTCCTATGTCAAGGCTCATTTCGCATCTCCTTCCAGAAGAAGGCAAAAGTCATGCGCTTTTGAAAGGTTCCACTCCCACCGGAATTGCGGGCTAGCCCCGAATGTATATTAGCATCTGCGGAACGTTCGGGCCCTTTCGCGTGTTGGTGCTTAGTACTCCGGCCAGACAGCAAATCGTGATCAGCTGTCGGGTCACACCTGGCCCGTCGGCTTCGGTCGGCGGGCTTTTTGTTGTCTTGGGTGGAACACCCGCCTGCTATAGCACTACCGCCCAGATCGGGCCACGCATAGGAGAGCGCCGCTTGGCCACCGAGAAGCAAAGACACGACAGAGAGCAGCGCACGTCAGATGCCGCACGGGCGCTGATCGACGACGAGCGCACGGCACGAGACGCAAAGACCGCTCGCCTCCGGGAGGCCGGCGGATAACGCCCAATTGCAGCGATTGATCGCCGCAGCCGCAGAGCGGTCGGACTCGGCAGGCGGGGTGGTGGCGCTCGCGCGGCCGAATGGCCGCGCCGGCCGCTGAACGTGCTGGTGGCGCCGCTGATTATTGAGTCGACGTGGTTCGTGACAGGTCGCCCTGCCGCGATCGTGTTCGTGGCCGATCGGACAGCGGGACAGAGCGCCACGGACCGCGCAAGACCAGTTGCGCAATCTCTATCGGCTGACCCCGGCCGAGGCGATCGTGGCGATGGCAATTACGCGTGGCGAAGGGCTGCAGTCGGTCCAGATGAGTTGAAGATCAGCCTGACCACGGCGCGCACCCACCTGCAGCACGCATTCGAAAAGACGGAGACGCGGCGACAGGCGGAACTGGTGCGGCTCATTGCGGCCAGCGCGCATTGCGCCAGACAATAGCTAGACGCTCGGCCTCCAAAGGGCGGTACGACTCCGTCAGAGGTGCAATCTGTGCAATGTGGGATGCTAATTTGTTCCGGGACAATAGTTCGTCGCGGCGCCGTCCGGCACAAGGATAATAAGACGCCCGCGCGACGGAACGCCTCAGCAGAACTAAGCACACCCGCTCAAGTTCGAGCCTGTCCAGTGCGCTGGTAAGCTCCAGGCGACGAGTTCGACGTGGCCATTGCAGGCATCATCATCGCATTGGAGTCGTGGTTCAAGTGTACAAAGAAGCCATCTCGCCGGAGCTGTTGCAGCGTCGAGCCACTGGAAGGGCCGTCCTGCTCGACACCAAAGAATAGCTAAGGAACAAATCGGGTCGCCCGGAGGTTCGGACCTATTCGCATGTAGGGCCGGCCATGGTTCAGGCCGACGAGAGGAAACAGAAGGTTATCGCCGACCTCATACGACGGTAGATCACGTCAGAAGCGGTCCGCGACTACCTTCGCAAGGCGCTAAATCTTCCGGTAGAACAGGGGCTTCCGGATGAGCACAAGTCTTTGCTTGATGAAATTGAACGAGCCGACAAAGAGTGACCGCATGGATGGTTTTCTCCGGTCCTCTTCAGGGCGGAAGTTACCGGTCTAACGTACCACGTCTGCAACGCACTGGCAGCAGCAACACCTCATGAAGTGGACCAAACGTGGGCGTCAGTGGGACCTCGTGGTGCGCCTTTGCGTCATTCATGGCCCAAGAAGGAGGGGGCTCTGCGCTCATTCGATCAGGACGGGGGTTGACGTGACCAACTCCGCTCAGAATTTCTATCAAGAATTGTTTCGCTGCGTTGGAACGCTTTGGGAATGAGCGAGTTTCGCCGCTATGTGTACTTTCGCACAAAGCGTGGGTCTAGCTGATGCCGCCATCACGAAGAGCACGGACAGCCTTCCGACGATTGATCAGTTCAGAAGGCAATCGTCAGATGTTGCGCAAGCGGCTAGGATTGGAAGTCGATCAAGAAATGCCGGAGCACTTTGCCGTATTGCTAGCCGGGCTTGACCAGCGAGAGCAGGAATTGGCTGACGAGCCTTCGGTACGCTTTCGTCCATCGAATTGATTTAAAATGTGCCCGTCATGGCAACGCTGCCCAGAGAACGCGGCTTCCGAGAGGTGATCAGTTTGGAACACTATCGTCCAAAGGTACGCAGGCTGTTGAGGTTTGTAGGCGGTAACACTCTGATACCAGGCCTTACCGCGTTGGCGCAGGCGCTTCAGGAGGAGCTTGAGCAGCTGTGGCATGAACCGGATACGAGCCACGCGTCATGGTAATATTGGCCCATCGGATCTCGCCCGACTTCAGCGCTTGCTCGAACTGCGCCTCGTCACGATACCACAACCGCACGTTGGCTTAATCTCGGCTAGCTTTTCGAAGGCTTTGAGCTGGCCCGCTTCGGTATCGAGCGCTTGTGTGCGCCCATGAAGGTCTTGGCCGTCACCTCGAGAAGGGAGGAGTTCGTGGCCAGGCCAAAAGGCCCAGCTTGTCCTTATTGGCCGGTCTCACAGCGCTGCCCAGGAATCGGGCGCTTGCCGATAGGTGTCGGTGTTGGTCACCAGCGTGATATACTAGTGGATGGAATCTAACGTTTGGTGCCCGCGTTTGACCGCGGCGGCGATCCTGTCGGGGTCGGCGGTCCAGATATAAGGGTCTGGGCTGCTGGTTGTGCTCGGCGAGGAAGCGGTAGATTGCCGCCCTGGAGGTCGACCACCGAGTGAACGACGCCGCGCTTGAGGCGGCGCTTCGACAGTGCGGGTGGCCGAGGGCGATCGCCCCGCCGTTCGGGTTGGTAGTCGGGTCCTCGGCGATTACGGCGGCTGCTGATCCTCGAACCAGAATGATGACTGGCGTCGCGAGATGGTTCCCACCGACGGCAAGGGAAAATGCGATGTCATTACGATGCGGCCATTGTCCGAGCAAGCCTCCAGGAATGCCCACCGCGTCCGACGTGCCTGGTCAGGGTCCGTGTCGTACCGAAAGCTCCAGTCGGGGTATATGCATTGCATCGGCCAATGCATGAGATCGCCGGAAAACACTGCCCCTACGCCTCGAGATTTCAGGCCGATGGCTACGTGCCCCGGGGTGTGGCCCGGCGTCGGTTCCAGCCACACTTCGCCATCGAGTTCATAATCCATATCGACAAGCACAGCCCGACCAGCCTCGACGATTGGCAACACATTGTCCTCATAGGTCTGATCTTCGTCATCACCGGAGGCCGCCTGTGCGGCCTCGAACTCGCGCCGCGCCATGATGTAGCGGGCGTTCGGGAATGTCGGTATCCAACGCCCGTCCACCAATCGTGTGTTCCAGCCGCAATGGTCGACATGAAGATGGGTGCACAGCACATAGTCGATCTGCTCGGGAGCAACACCTGCATTTGCTAGGCGCTCCAAAAAGGTGCCGTCATTACGGCGATGCCAATGGGGGAAGTATGCGAACGTCTTGTCGTTGCCGACGCAACTGTCGACCAGAATGGTGTGGTGTCCGGTACGAACAAGAAAACTCTGGATGGGAAGAATAAGCCGGCCGGTTGCCGGCGATATTAATCGCGGCGTGAGCCAATGAAGATGCGGTTCGAGCGCTTCATCGGTGCAGTCGGGAAACCATTCCGACGGCGTCCCCAGAGGGTCGCACATCTCCAGAATTCTGGTTATCCAGATATTCCCGATTCTCCAGTCATCCAATGATGCGATCCTTCTTCGATCGAGGACGGATCGCTAGAGATAGCATTTGCGGCCAGCTGGCGTCAGACATTTCTGCCTGTAGGAGAAGGAGCGCTCGCGATGTGGCCGCGCTCACGATCTCGGGTACCAAGCGTTAGAACTTAACCACTAGGCGACCGCCCCGACGAGCGACGCGGCCATCCGGGTATTTGGAGATGAACCCTCGAGCTGGTCGCCGCAATTCGCGATCCTGGACTGATCGAGCGGTGTCCAAAGCTCGTTCCCCAGCCCCTTCAGCGTGGCCACTTGTGCCATCATTGAAACGTCGGCCGGGGCCTGTTGAGAGCACCAAGTTCTGACGGGAGTTATCGATCGAACCGGCCGATTTTGCGACGTGACAATTGCGAGGCTCCCCGGACTTGCTGAGATGATGTGATGGCCAGCCATCATTAGCCGTCTTGCCAGCCGCGCGAGCCGGTCTCTACGTTATATGAAACGCAACGGAGACTGATATGGCCGAGCCACAACTCTCAGTCCGCAGCACCAAAGCGCGCGATCTTGCACACCGGCTTGCCAGCCGTGAAAACCGCTCGATTGCTGACGTGGTGGAACGGGCGCTCGAATCCTATGAGGTCCGCGAGGCCGGTCGCGAGCCAGCTTCGGCCTTCTATCGCCGTCTTTCACCACAATCAGGCACAGATATCGACCTTGGGGCAGTGATCCGTGAGAGTCGCCGGCCGAATCGAGGCGTCGAGCTTTGATCTTCCTAGACACCAATGTCGTTTCCGAAACCCTGAGGAAGGCTCCAAACGAGGCGGTTCTTGCCTGGCTGATCCGATATGATGCCGAACTCGCGCTTCCAACCGTGACGATTGCCGGAGATCGCCTTTTGGCATTCAAACGATAAGACCGGACCAGCGTTCTGAACAACTGGAGCAAGGGCTATCCGACTGGCGCCGGCGTTTCACGGACCACATCTTCGGTCTGACTGAAGAAGCTGCGCTGGCTTACGGCGAAATCATGAGTGCTGATGCTCGCCAAGGTCGCGGGATGTCGGCACCCGATGGCATGATTGCGGCAATCGCTCGAGTAAACGGTGGCCGCCTCGCAACCCGCAATCTGAACGACTTTGACACGTCAGGACTTGTTCTGACATCTCCGTGGGAGTTCTGAGGCCTTTGGAAGGGGGCAGGCAGCGGCTGTTCTTCCCTTGCACGCCTGGGCTTCAGTCCGGCAATATTTCTCGTCATCTCGGCCAGATCGTGACACCTGGGCCGCGCTCGACACAATGACATCAGCTGCTTCGTTGGGGATTGCAGGCAATGTGCTAAGCGCAGCCGGCACAGAAAGCGCGAAAAAGTGGATAAGTTGTGCTCGCTGATATAAGTTAAGGCCATGAACAGAGTGGATGCCATCAACAGGTTGCAGCGGACAGCTGATGCTGTGAGACGCATGGGCGCGACCGCGCTTTACCTGTTTGGGTCAACGGTTCGAGATCAAGCCGGCCAAGGAAGCGATCTTGACCTTTTCATCGATTATGATCCCAAGAGCCGTTTCAATGCCTTCGATCTTGTGGGCATTAAGCTCCTTCTGGAGGATGAACTGCACGTCCCGGTCGACGTAACCACGCGGGATGGCCTGCATCCCCGGTTGCGGCCGCAAATCGAACAATCGGCCGTGCGCATCTTCTGAATGGCACGTGAATTCCGCCATGCCTTGGACGATATCCTTGAGGCCATCAACGGGATTCAGGCCGCTGTCGCAGGCAAAACCCTGGCCGACTATCAAGGCGACTGGGTTCTCAAGCACGCTGTGCAGCGCGGCATCGAAATTTTTTCCGAGGCCAGCCGGGCCTTGCCGGATGAAGTCAAAGCCCTCCAGCCGGACATCCCATGGCGTCAGGTGCGCACGATCGGAAATGTACTGCGGCATGAATACCACGGCCTGGCAGACAATATCATCTGGGGTGTGGTCGTTGACGAACTTCCCGAGTTGAAAGCAGCCATTGAAGCCCTGAGCGAGCGGTTTGCTGATGAATAGGCGGCAAATCCCTGAATTGCCCTAAGCACCCTACGCTTCCGATTTCGCCATCCTGCCTGCACCGTAACCGCACGGCAGCCGACGCTGCCCTTTTCAAGAAACCAATTAGGCTCGCTGGGCTTGCGAGACAGCGAAAGGTGCCTGATCTGAAACAGATGCCGGACGTGAAACAATTGAGATTGCTTGGCGTCCTCACTGCGGCGGCAATCGGTCTGTATGTCTGCTATCTGCTGGCGTGGCCTTCTTTGCCGGCATTGACCTGGGCGCTGGTCCTGGCAATCATCCTGTCTCCGGCTCATGGATGGGTTGAGAGACGGGTCGGAAATCGAAACCTGGCCGCATTGATATCTGTAAGCGTTGCGGCGATTGCCGTCGGCCTGCCGCTGGTACTCGTCGCCCAACAGCTCGTTCGCGAGGCGGTAAACGGAGCCAATTACCTGGAGGAGGTCGTCCGTGGTTGGGACGCAGACGGTTTCATGTCTGACTATCCCACGCTTTCGACCATTGCCCAATGGATTGAGAACCAATTCGATCCGGCCGGTTCGGTCGCAACATTCGTACAATGGCTGACGGGACAAAGCACATCGCTGTTGCGCGGCTCCATCTATCAGGTCGCGATGTTCGGTCTGACTTTTTATCTTCTGTTCTATTTTCTGCGGGATCGCCAACAGGGCCTGCAAGCCGTCGCGGGCCTTTCGCCCCTGCGCGCTCCCGAGACAGGACACGTCTTGTCCCGCTTTGCGGAGACCGTTCATGCAACACTGCTCGGCACCGTGTTCGTTGCCGCCGTCCAAGGAACACTTGGTGGCCTGATGTTCTGGTGGCTCGGTCTGCCCACGCCGGTCTTTTGGGGCCTTGTCATGGGACTTCTTGCCATCGTGCCTGTGCTCGGGGCATTTGTGATCTGGGTGCCCACGGCAGTATATCTCGCACTGGCGGGAGCTTGGGCCAGCGCGGCGATATTGACCGTCTGGGGCGGCGTCATTGTCGGTGGCATCGACAATCTGCTCTATCCGATGCTTGTCGGGAACAGGTTGCGCCTCCACACGGTGGTAGCCTTTATCGGCTCGGTCGGTGGCATCGTCCTGTTCGGCGCATCCGGCCTTGTGCTCGGCCCCGCGGTGATCATCACCGTCAGCCTCATTGATGTGCTGAAGAATCGATTGACTGACCAGCCCGGAGAGGCGGCGACGCGCCCTGCCGAGCTACCGCATCAGTCCGTAACGGATTGAACAATGTTGCCAACCGTCGGTGCTCGCGGTGACCTTAGCCAAACGCATCGGAGGCTTATTGGCTCGCGTCCCACTCTCCAAGCGCCTCTCATCTGTTCGACCGAGGTGCGCCCACAGTGCGGCGGTGGCATCCGCGGCGCCACGCAATGCCCTTGTTCCACGTGACGGGCGTTTTTCTGTGGCTATCCAGCATGATCTTAGCAAACTTTAATGCAAATCTTAGAGGGGCGGTTCTATCGTTCGGCTGAGAACATCCGAGACGGAGAATTGGCCATGCCAATCCATCGAAAAGCCCAGACTGCTGGTATTTTTAATCCATCCGAGCTGGCGCTTCTGGGCCGGGTATTCGACGGGCTCAAGGGTGACTGTCAATCCGAGCATGAGCATGAAGCGCTCGCATCGCGCATCATTGCAAATTACATGGCCGGAGTGATGGACGAGGCCGAACTGAGTACGACTTCGAAGCTGCCCCTGGGCCGATAGGACGGCGCTGCTTCACCTCGGCTGACCGGGCTTCAAGCGCGCAGCCGACAAAACTGAACAAGCCTCCTGGGGACATTCAATCAGGCAAGCACATCAGCCAGGCTGCTGGATCGCGGCGAGCTTCCAGTCCCCGCCGTTCTGGCGCGTGAAGGTCCACAGTTCGGTTGTCTCCGTCGGCTGATCGGGCTGGCCCTCAACGATCTTGCCGCTTATGCGATCGCGGGTCACGTCGCGAGATTCATAGCGCAAAGCAGCCGTCGCGTAGTCGCGATCACTCTCTCGCCAACTTTCGGCAATATCGGCCTCCAGCAGACCGACATCCGATACATCATTCCTGACGCCCTTTTTGGCGTTATCGGCAAGTTCCTCGGACAGATAGGAAACCATTTCTGGCGTCGCCAGGCGGCGCAAGGCAGCATGGTCCTCGCGCCCGAATGCTTCCTGAACTTCCGTCAGCCGCTGTTGAAACGTGTCGAGATCAGTTTGGGTGAGTGTGATCTCATCGGATGCATTGTCTTGGCTCGTTCCGCCATATCCTGACCCAATACCTGGAATGGGGAAGGCTGTGGCGTTGCTCGGCTCAGGCCGGGCTACTGCGCTTCGCCAAAAGGTTTCCGTACCCCGCGAGGCACCGGCCATAGCGGGCGCCGGGCTTTGGGCCGCCTGCGAGTGGAAAAAGCGGATCGCCAGCATGATCACGCCGCCGATCAGCAGTACTTGGAGCAAAAGACCCAACATGCCGGCCAAGCCGCCGAACCCATGGCCCAGAAGAACGCCGATCAAACCGCCGAGAAGCAGCCCCCGCATAATCGATCCGCCGAGGCCGTTGAAGAAGCCCGGGCGCTGGAATGCCTGCGGCTGACGGGCCGCATTGTTCGTTGCGGCATTCGGCGTCATCGAGCGCTCGACAGGTGCGGCCGGTTGCGGCGCAACTCTCGTCGGCGGGACCGGCTGGAAAGTGCGCATGCCGCGACTGCCGAAGCTGCCGCCACGACGCGCATCGGCGTGATCCACAGCGACCATGGAAAACGCCAGGAACAACCCTGCAAACAAAACTGCAAACCGTCCTGAACGCGAAATCAGCATAGGCAAGTCCTCAAGTGACACTCTTTCCGCTCATATGGGGTGCGTCGATCGAAATATCAGTGAATCATCCGCCGAGATATTTTCGGACGGCATGGTCGGCCGCCCGCCGGTGTTCACGACGAGAATGTCCAGCCTACCCAAGCGAGATGATCGCCTGTCCGATCACGCAGGCGCCCCGCACCCGGCCGACCGGCATCGGTCGCGTCAAGAGCATCGGTCATGCAAGCCTCTGGTCATCGGTCTTCCGGCGATGACGCCGGCTCGAGCTTGACATACAGCTTTCCTGAGTACTATCAACACATCTGGAAAACCTGCCATACAGGTTTGCCCACTCCTGAACTGGAGATTGCGTGAGCACGGCCGTATCCGCAAAACATTCCGACGCTGCGAGCCTGGTCAGCAATACGATCGGCGAGATCACGCGCCATATTCGCGCGCATGAACTCGGGCCGGGCGACCGGCTGCCCAGCGAGGCCGCGCTTTCGAGACAATTGAGCGTCTCGCGTACCGTGGTTCGCGAGGCCTTCAGCTCGCTCGCCGCCATGCGGCTGATCGACCTGAGGGCAGGCAGACGGGCTACCGTCGCCGAGCTGGATTATGGCGCCATGTCGCTGGTGATCGAGCATGGCGTCCACACCGAGCAGATCACGGTGCAGCAAATCTACGACGTGCGCCGCACGATTGAGACCCGCACCGCCATGCTGGCGGCCTTGCGCAGAACAGCCGACGAAGTGGAAAGGATCAGGACCCACGCGCTCGCCATGCGCGAGAATTTCCGGCGGCCGGAAGAGGTCATGGAGCACGATCTCGCCTTCCATCTCGAAATCGCCAAGGCTGCAAAGAATCCGGTTTTCAGCCTCATCGTCGGCGCGTTCGAGCGCGTATCGCGCCAGACCTGGCCGATCGGCTGGCGCAGCCGCCCTTCGGATGCCGAGCAGTTGGAGATGATCCAGATCCATATCGAGCTCGCCGAAGCAATCGAGACCGGTGATCCCCAGTCGGCTCGTGACCTGATGGCGAGGCATTTTGACGAGAGCGTCAAGGCCCTGCTGGCGGCCGGCATCGCCTGAGGAGCGGGCGCGCAATGAAGATCACGAAACTGGAAACGCTGCGGCTCAAGGAGCGGCCCAACCTTCTCTGGGTTCTGGTTCACACGGACGAGGGCCTCGTCGGACTGGGCGAGACCTTCTTCATGGCTGAGACCGTCGAGACCTATCTGCACGAATACGTCGCGCCGTGCGTGATCGGGCGCGACCCCTTGCAGATCGATCTGCTTGCCGCCGACCTCGTCGGCTATCTCGGTTTCCGATCGACGGGCGCGGAAGTCAGGGGCAACTCCGCTTTCGATATCGCGCTTTGGGATCTGTTCGGAAAGGCGACGGGTCAGCCGATCGCACAGCTCCTCGGCGGTTTCACCCGGCACGAGATCAGGACCTACAACACGTGTGCCGGAACCGAATACATCAAGAAGGCCACCGGGCAGAAGACGGCCAACTACGGGCTCGATAAGGCGGGCGAGGCCTATGATGATCTGAACAGCTTCCTTCACCGCGCCGACGAACTGGCGCATTCGTTGTTGGAGGAAGGCATCACGGCCATGAAGATCTGGCCCTTCGACATGGCCGCCGAGAAAACGCGCGGCCTTTACATATCGCAGCCCGACTTGAATTCCGCGCTGGCGCCATTCGAGAAAATCCGCAATGCGGTCGGCGACAAGATGGACATCATGGTTGAATTCCATTCAATGTGGCAGCTGCTGCCGGCCATGCAAATCGCTCGCGAGCTTGCGCCCTACAAGACCTTCTGGCACGAAGATCCGATCAGGATGGACAGCCTGTCCAGCCTGAAACGCTATGCCGAGGCGTCGCTGGCGCCGATATCGGCTTCGGAGACGCTCGGTTCCCGGTGGGCCTTCCGCGACCTTCTCGAAACCGGAGCGGCCGGTGTCATTATGCTCGATATCAGTTGGTGCGGCGGGCTCTCGGAAGCGCGCAAGATCGCTGCCATGGCTGAAGCATGGCACCTGCCGGTCGCGCCACATGACTGCACCGGTCCAGTTGTGCTCGGCGCATCGACCCACCTGTCACTGAATGCGCCGAACGCGCTTGTCCAGGAGAGCGTCAGGGCCTTTTACAAGACCTGGTACCGCGACCTTGTGACCGCTTTGCCGGAGGTGAAGAACGGCATGATCACCGTGCCTCCCGGACCGGGCCTCGGCATGGAACTGAACCCGGAAATCGATCGCGCCTTCACGGCGCTTCGACGGGTGACCGACGCATCGACTCTCTGAAAATGAACCTGAAGCAGCTTTCTACGGAGGAGGAGAACCATGAAGAAGCTACTTATCTCGGCAGCCTTGGGAGCAGTACTGGCTGGAGGCTCGGCAATCGGCTCACGCGCCCAGGAGCCGATGAACATCGTCTTCACGCATCATTCGTCGGCGTCGAACCCGTTCTGGCAGGCGGTGAAGAAGGGGTTTGACGACGCCTGCGCCAAGATCCAGGCCAATTGCCAGATGGTCTTCACGCAGACCGAAGGCTCGATCGAGCAACAATCGGCCAACATGCAGGCGGCACTCGCGGCAAAACCGGACGCGCTGATCACCTCGATCGTCGACAACAATGCCTTCGACCAGATCATCGCCGACGCCCGCGCTGCCGGCGTCACGGTCATCGCGTCCAACGTCGACGACACCGAGGGTGCAGCCGGCAATGCCCGCCAGGCTTTCATCGGCCAGGGCTTCATTCCCGCCGGCTACGAACTCGGCAAGAAGATGTCCGAGTTCTTCCCCAAGGAAGGCAAGATCAGGGCGCTCGTCGGCGTCTCCGCGCCCGGTCAGAACTGGTCGGAACAGCGAGCTGCCGGCGTCATGAAGTTCCTTGAGGAATACAAAGCCGCGAATGCCGGACGCGAAGTGGTCATTGAACGGCTCGACACCGGCACAGATGGCGCCGTCGTCGCCGATCGTGTTGGCGCCTATCTGTCTGCCCACCCCGACACCACGGTGTATTTCGACACCGGCCTTTGGCATGCCTACGTCGCCCAGGTACTGATCGATCGCGGCATAGAGCCGGGCAAGGTGCTGATGGGCGGCTTCGACATCGTCTCGGAGGTCCTGCAACAGATGGAAGCGGGTTATATCCAGGTCCAGGTCGACCAGCAGCCCTACATGCAGGGCTTCATGCCGGTGATGGAAGCCTATCTCGCCAAGAACGTCGGTCTGCTGCCGGCAGACATCGACACTGGCAAGGGCATCATCGTCAAGGAAGACGTGCCGAAACTCAAGGAACTGGCCGCGCAAGGCGTGCGGTAGGCGCGAAGCCGGCGTCCTCTCTCGTTCTTTTCGCGGAGAGGGCAAGGGGGAGGGCCAGGCAGCACGGCCTTGGGCGTTGGCTCTGTCCCATCCTCCAACGGCATCTCCCCGTCAAAGGCGGTAGAAGACAGACTGCCGCCATCCCCCTTGCCGATGCGACAAGCCAGCGCAAACAATCCTAAGCCGGAGCGAATGATGAAGCGCTTGATGAAGATTTATCTGGAGAAGCCGGAGCTTGCGGCGGTTGTGTTCCTGCTCCTCCTCCTCCTCGTCTTTCAGATTCGCTCGAACGGCGTATTTTTGAACACGCAGAACGTGCGGGGAATGCTTGGGCTGCTGCCTGAAATGGGGCTGGTCGCGATCGGCGTGACCCTGCTGATGATATGCGGCGAGTTTGATCTTTCAGTGGGCTCGGTCTTTGCGCTGACCCCGATGACCATGGCGGTGATGCTCGCGGCAGGCGTGCCGTTCGCGCCGGCCTTTGCCGCAGGCCTCGCGATCGCCGCCCTGATTGGCTTCTTCAACGGGTTCATAACGATTCGTTTCGCGATACCAAGCTTCATCACCACGCTTGGCTTGCTGTTCATCGCGCGTTCGCTAACGGTGGTAATCTCCGGTGGCTTCCCTCCTGTCATCCCAGCTAACGCTCTGCCCAAATGGCTGTTTACGATCTATGTCGGGCCGGGCGACCTCTTTCGCATGTCGTTCTTCTGGTTTGTCGCCGTGGCGATCCTGGTGACGGTGCTCCTGTCGCGCACGAATTTCGGCAACTGGGTGCGCGCCACCGGCGGCTTTCTGCCCGCCGCGCAATCGATGGGCATCCCGACGGCCCGGGTGAAGGTCGCCTGCTTCATGATCTGTTCGGTGCTCGCCGGCTTTGCCGGCACCATTCAGGTGATGCGGCTCGGCGCGCCGCTGCCTTCGATCGGCGAGGGGCTGGAGTTGCAAGCTGTGTCGGCTGCCGTCATCGGTGGCGCCTCGCTGGCTGGCGGCATCGGCACCATCTTCGGCGGCATCATCGGGGCTGCCCTTATCCGCGTCATCGACAACGGACTGGTGCTGAGCCAGGTTGACGCCAACTGGTTCAAGATGGCAATCGGCTTCCTGACTATCTTCGCCGTCGTCGTGAACGCCTGGCTTCGAAAGCGGGGCAGGGCAATGAAGGTGGAGACCTGATCATGGCGGCACCCATCATCGCGATCAAGGGACTCCAGAAATGGTATTCCGGCGTCCACGCCTTGAAGAACGTCACGCTGGACATCTACCCCGATGAGGCACTGGGCCTTGTCGGCGACAACGGCGCCGGCAAATCGACGCTGATCAACATCCTCTCAGGCACCCAAAAGCCCGATGGCGGCGAGATCAGGATCGACGGTGAACCGGTCCGCTTCTCGAACCCGCGCGACGCCATGGATCGCGGCATCGAGACGATCTACCAGTACAATTCGATGGTCCCGACCATGACCATCGCTCGCAACGTTTTCATCGGACGCGAGCCGGTGAAGGGCTCGGTTTTCGGCATCGGCATCCTGGACCAGAAGCGCATGCGTGACGAAAGCGTCAAGGCGATCGCCGACGTCGATCTGCATCTGAGGTCACCCGACGCGCTTGTCGGCGAACTGTCGGGAGGCCAGCGCCAAGGCGTGGCGATCGCCCGGGCCATGCACTTCAAGTCGAAAGTCATGATTCTCGACGAGCCGACCAATCATCTCTCGGTGAAGGAGACGCGAAAGGTGATCGGCTTCGTTCGCGCTCTCAAGGCCCAGAACATCACCAGCGTCTTCATCAGCCACAACATGCAGCATGTTTTCGAATGCTGTGACAGGGTCGTTGCGATGGCGCGCGGCGAGATCGTTCTCGACAAGCGGATCGGCGAGACTTCGATCGAGGAAATCCACGAGGTTCTGTGACGATCACCCAGAGGTCAGTCTGCGCTACGGCTTTTCCGCAAGGATCGCCTCAGCGGTTTTCTCGTCGGTGATCAGCACATCGACGACTCCCAGACGCAACACGGCGCGCAGCACCGGAACCTTGTCGAGGCCGCCGGAGGGCAGGATCACAGTGTCGACGTCGCGCAGATGTTCGGGGGCGAGGCCGATGACGCGGCTGTTTAGCGGGTGATCGACGAGTTGTCCGTCGGCGCCGATCCAGTGGCCGCAAATATCGCCGACCGCGCCGGCTTCGCGGAGCGATCTGAGATCATCGTCTCCTACCAGTCCGATCCGAAAGATGGTGGCGTCCTTGTGCACCGCGCCCACCGAAACGAAAGCGGCGTCAACGTCGCGGGCATGGGTGAAGGCGTCTTCCAGAATAGACTGGCGCATAAGCAGGTCGCGCGTCGCCTCGGTGTCCGTGAACACCGGTGCCGCGATGTAGAAGCATTCCGCATCGAAAAGCGCCGCGAGCCGCGAAGCGATCTCGTAGATGTTGATCGCCGATCCACGCGTGAGCCCGCCAAGCAGGGAAACGACCGACATCCCTTTGACCGGGCGTACGGTCACTGACCGCAGACTAAGCTGGAGCGTCCGTCCCCATCCCACGCCCACCGATATCCCGTCACGGATTCTATGCGACAGGGCTTCACCGGCAGCGGCTGCGATCACCTGTGGCACCAGGGCAGGATCGGGCGGTGTCGGAACCACGATTGGGTCGGAGACACCATAGGCGTCCCGCAGCCGGTGCTCCAACTCGATGCAGTTCGCCACCTTGGAATTGATACGAATCTGAACGATTCCCCGCTGGCGGGCATGCGCCAGCATCCGGTTGACGCGAAGGCGTGTCAGGCCAAGAGACTTGGCGATTTGCGCCTGGGTAAGGTCACCGACATAAGCAAGCCAGGCGGCGCGCACGAGCAGCCCCTCCTCGCGATCGGCCGTGACGGAACTCGTTACGGCTTGGCGGCCGTCGCGTTTCTTTCGTGCTGGTTTCTCCATCAGATCATCCTGTCCACTCCGCGGCAGCGGGTCCAGAGCGGGCTCGGCGGAGCCATGTGCTCATCGATATGAGGCATCAATCGAGTTTCCCCGGCTCCGCTAGCCTCGATGATAGCGGTCGAAGGACAAAACCAGCGGAGCATCATGGCAAATCGCGTCGATGATGGCAGTCGTCAGCGGCAGGCGATCGTGGGGAAGTACACCCCGGCCCATCATATTCTTCAAAGTCGGACCAAGGTCCAGCGCCAGTTGCGCGCCCTCGACCGTGTCCGAACTCATATGTTCGCGCTTCGCCACGGAATAGGGCAGGCCGCGGCCGAGCAGGCGCCCCATGCGACCGTTACGGCCCGCCTGGCAGGTCACATAAAGATCGCCGGAGCCGGCCAGCCCCAGCACCGTTTCGATTTTTCCACCCAGAGCTTCGACCAGAATCGCCATCTCGGCGAGGGACTGCGAGAAAAGTGACGAGGCTAGGTTGTGCATGAGCGCGCCATTAGGCGCCTTTCCGTCGCGCTCAAGCAGCCCAACCGGAGCCCCAACGGCGAGTGTGTAGAAATTCTTGAAAGCGGCGCAGATCTCGACGCCGACGAGATCGGATGACGATCGCGCATGATAGAAAGGTGCGCGCAGAATGCGGGACGTCGCGGCCACCTGGTCGCGATCGTGCCCGGCCACGATCACCGAGGTATCGCGCTGTGCGGCCAGTTCGCCGGCAATGCACGGTCCGCCGACGGCCATCACCGGGACCGACAAGCCAGTGCGTTGCTCGATCTCGCGGGCAAGCAGATGTGGTAGGATTTCGATGCCTTCGTCGCTTGCTGCAAGTCCTTTCGTAATCATCAGTATCGGCACGGGCGACTTGATGCTTTCTGCAATGCGCTCGATCGCCCAAGGAACGCCGGCCGACGAGACGCCGAGTACAAGCAGATCGGGTCCGTCATTCATCGCCGCGCCGAATTCGGTCCAGGAACAGACGGTTACCGCGCCAGGCAAAGAGATGTTGAGGCGTGGATGACGGCCTGTGCTGGCCACCGAGCCGACGATCTCCTCGTCGAGATGAGTGCCGACAAGAGTGATGCGGTTACCAGCGTAAGCGGCCGGAAGCATCATGGCAGAGCCCATGACGCCGGCGCCGAGGATGATGATCTGCGCCACTCAGCTTCCTCCCTTGTCCAGCCGCTCGCCGCTGCTTTGGTCGAACAGGTGGATTCGCTCAGGCGCCGGCTCCAGATGGATCACAGCTCCAGGAGAGACCTCCATGCGGTCATGCAGCACCGAGC
Organism: Mesorhizobium sp. M1348; assembly: GCF_040317925.1. Lineage (NCBI taxonomy): Bacteria > Pseudomonadati > Pseudomonadota > Alphaproteobacteria > Hyphomicrobiales > Phyllobacteriaceae > Mesorhizobium > Mesorhizobium sp. M1348. Next base: position 49,496 of record NZ_JAMYLH010000010.1, read on the forward strand.
AGATCGCGGTGTTGCCCATGCTGGCAAAGATGTGGATTTCGGGGCCGGTCGGCTCGACAACCGTAATCCTGGCCGGGATGCCGCGCCCGTCGGCCACTGGTCGAAGATGCTCGGGGCGAATGCCGTAGATCACCTTTTGGCCAGGCCGGACCGCAGCCCCTGGCGGCAGCGGGAGGGATAGCTCGTCGGTCCGCACCACCCAGGCGTCGCGTTCGGAAGCCACCTCGCCATTGAACATGTTCATTGCGGGCGAGCCGATGAACGAGGCGACGAAGAGATTTGCAGGGCGATCATAGACATCGAGCGGGCGTCCGATCTGCTCGATATGGCCGTCGCGCATGATGACGATGACATCGGCCATGGTCATGGCCTCGATCTGGTCATGCGTGACATAGACGGTGGTGGTCTTCAGCCGCTGGTGGAGCTCCTTGATTTCGGTGCGCATCTGCACCCGCAGCTTGGCATCGAGGTTGGACAGCGGCTCGTCGAACAGGAATACAGTTGGGTCCCGCACGATGGCGCGGCCCATCGCGACGCGCTGCCGCTGACCGCCCGAAAGCTGGCGGGGGTACCGTTCCAGATAGGGGGTCAGATTGAGGATCGCCGCCGCCCATCCGACCTTCTGTTTGATTTCTTCGGTTGGGCGTTTCTTCAACTGCATGGAAAAGGCCATGTTGTCGAAGACTGTCATGTGCGCGTAGAGCGCGTAATTCTGGAAGACCATCGCGATGTTGCGATCTTTGGGATGGAGCGTGTTGACGACCCTGTCGCCTATGGTGATCTCACCAGACGTGATGGGCTCGAGACCGGCTATCATACGCAACAGCGTGGACTTGCCGCAGCCAGACGGCCCCAACAGAACGACGAACTGGCCATCCTCGATCGAGAGATCGAGTCCATCGATAATCGAGAGGGCGCCATAGTCCTTCTTTATGTTGCTGATGGTGACAGACGCCATTAATTGCGATCCTTCGATTGCCCTTGCCGGTTGGATTCCACGTCGCCCTGCGAGGCATCGGCGACGATCCGATGCGGTCTCACCATTCATCCTCCAGAAACTCTTCCAGCAGCCCCGCATCGGCGGCTAGGTTGACAAAGGACCATCGGCCGCGGATTTCCCGCGAATAGCGAATGGAATCGTGCCAAAGCGCGCGCGGCAGGCCTAGTTCCGCGCCGGTGACCGGCCCTCCCGCAGCCTTGAGTGCCGCCTCCATGCGGGCGACCGGCATTGCCATCGGCCGAACCTCCTGGCGCAGCGCCGGCCAGATTTCCGCAAGCCTGCGGTTGATGCTTTCCGTCTGGCGAGCGTCGAGTGCTGTCTTCTTCATCTCGGCAATGCAAAGTGGTCCAAGTTGCGCGCCGTAGCGGGCCAGCATCGCCGCCTCGTCGATGACGGTCGGCTTTACCTGCGGCGGTTCATCCGTGTCGAGCAGCCGCGCTTGCAGACGCGCCATGACTAGCGAGGCAACCCCGACCTGCTGGCCGTGCGTGGTGCCGGGATGATGGTCTTGCGCGAACATGTCGATCCAGTGGGAGATTTGGTGCTCTCCCATGGACCCGGGATGGGAAACGCCGGCGAAGCACACGCCCATCGAGCACAGCGTCAGGACGCGCTGGAGATGCCCGACGGCGGTGATGTCATGCCTGGCAAGGCCAGGCGCATGGGCCAGCATCGGTTCCTCATCGCCCGCCTGCAGCAAATAAGGCACCCCGGAATAGTAAGTGTCGAACAGCCGATGCGAAGCCCACCAGTCGATCTGGGCCGTGGAGCGGCAGAGGCTGTCGCCAAGCCCCGCGGCACTGAGCCAGGCGGGCGCTGCCGCCGACACGCCAAGGTCCAGGAAGATGCCCCGGGGCGCGTGCGAGGGCAGCGAGATCTTGAGCCCGGAGGCCAGGGTCACCGACGCTGTCGAAGCGCCGTAGCCATTCATCGAGGCGGCCGTGCCGAAGACGGCATAGGGCCGCTCGTCGAGGAAGGTTGCGTGCTTGCAGCTGTCGTTGAGGACGCCCGATCCGACGGCCACGACCCCTTCGGCGTGACGCGTCTTCTCCCTGACCATCTGGATCGTTGCCTCATCGCAGTCGAGGCCGTCAGGCAGCACGATTTCGTCGATGTCGGCCACGCCGCGCAGCGCCCTCGCGATGCGCTTGCCCATCACATCGACGGTGTTGACATCGGAAACCACGGCGATGCGGCTGCCCAGCTTCAGCGGCGCAACGAGATCCGCCTCGCGGCCCTCCGTCGTCTCCAGCAATTCGATCGTCTGGAACGGCAGGACCGCGGCTGCGCCTGTCTTGGGATCTGTCCAGCGTCCTGCCACGACGTCCTCGATCAACGCGTTCCAGTTGGTCGCTTCAGCCATGATTGGCCTCCATGAAGGCCGCGAGGCGCTGGTTCCAGGCTGAAAGCGTTGGCCAAAGATCGGCATGGATCGCAAGAAGCTCGGCGTAGCGCGCGGCCCGTTTCGCGTCCGGTTCGAAGGTTTTGGCCGGCTCGCTGGCCATTGCGAGCGACGCTTCGGCGATGGTGGAAAACCAGCCCACGCCCTTTGCCGCCGCCATCGCCGCGCCAAGCGAGGAGGCTTCCACCGTCCTCGAACGCATTACGGGACGGTCGAGTGCATCGGCCAGAATCTGCATCCACAGGTCGGACTTCGCTCCTCCGCCGATCGCTATGAATTGGTCGATGGTCTGGGCGGCAGCCGCAGCGGCTCGCTGACTTGTTGCGGTCTGATGCAGCGCTATGCCTTCCAGCACGGCGCGATAGATGTCGCCTCGCCGGCTGGAGCCGGATAGCCCGGCAATGACGCCTCGGGCAGCACTATCCCAGTGCGGGTCCATGACGCCCTGCCAGTACGGCAGGAGCATTATGCCGCCTGCGCCGATCGGGCTGGCAGCGGCTTCGGCCTCGAGCGCCTCCAGGGCGTCGCTTGCGCCATGCAGATCGACGCCAAGCATTTCGCGCGCCATCCAGTCGACGAGAAAAGTGCCGGCGCGAAGGCACGTCTCGTAGATATAGCCGTCATCGGCGACCGCCGTCTCTGTGCGGAAGGCCAAATCATGGACGTAGTCGATGCCGAAGCTGCCAGAGACGACAGCCGTGCCGAGGTTGATGTAAGCGCATCGCGGTTGCAACACACCCGCGCCCGTGCCGGCGCATTGACCGTCGCCGCCGCCGGCGACGATCGGCGTGCCCTCCCGCAGGCCCGTCAGCATGGCGGCTTCCGAAGTTAGTTGGCCCAGAACGGTGCCGGGCCGCGCCAGATCCAGCATCATGCGCCGGGCGACGCCCGCTGCGCCCAGTATATCGTTCGACCAGTCCATAGCTCGCATATCGAGTATGCCCATCGGGTCGGCGGATGCGGTGGACGTCACCCACCGGCCGCCCAAGCGAAACACCAGATAGCCGTGAACTTCGGCCATTCGCTCCACCCGGGCAAAAATCTCGGGCTCTTCCTCACGAAACCAGATCATGCGGTAAAGGCAAGGAATGACATCCAGCGGCTTGCCGGATATTGCGTGGACGCGTGCCGCGCCGAAGCTCTCGCCGAAGCGGCGTGCCTTCCGCCGGGCGCGCTCATCGAGCCAGAGCGTCGCCGGCCCGACCGCTTCGCCTTGCTCGTCGAAAAGTCCGAAGCTTTCGCGCTGGTTGGCAATGGCAAGGGCGGCAATGCGTGCCGGCGAAACCGTTGACGTCACGGCGCGCAGCGCTGCGACCGTCGAGGTCCACCATTCCGCCGGATCCTGCTCGAAATAGCCCGAACGCGGGTTCGACATCGCAAGCGGTGCACGACCTTCAGCCACGGCCAGACCATTGCGGTCCCAGGCGATCGCCTTGGTTGCCGAGGTCGAGGAATCAATGCCGATGACGAGATCCGGAACCATTGCCACCACATTGCCAAACGGCGAGGGCGGCCGAAGCCGCCTTCGCCCAAATCACCGACTAGCCGCTAAAGACCGGCGTCCTTGACTTTGCCGTCGACAATGCCGGCCATGGCATCCAGGCATGCCTTGGCGTCGCCGCCGTAGTCTTGGCCCGTAAGCAATTTGCCGAGCTCAACCGGAATGTCGTTATTCGACAGGTCCGCCCAGATCGGCATGTCCGGCTCCGATCCCATCTGGTTGTCGATCGTGTATTTGATCGCGTCGAAGTGGCGTGTCGTTCCAGGCCCGACGACGGCCTTCGCCTTCACGCGAAGATCGGTGAAGGAAGAATTGCGCATCGGCGAGGCGCCGCCGCCGAGCGTCGATACCCGCGCCATCACATCCTTCGAGCAGACCCACTGCATGAACAGCCATGCTGCTTCCTTGTTCTTGGAATATTGCGACAGCGAAATCGTCGAGCCACCCTGGTGGCCGACGGCCGGGATTTCGTTGAAGCCGCAATCGGCGGCGGCGCGACGGCCAGGAACTTCCTTGGGCGCGGGCAGGGCCTCGAACAGGCCTTTGACCTTGGAATCGTTGGCGTCGAAGCCGGGGAAATCCTCGCCCCAGGTGATTGCCATGGCGGCCTGACCCTGTGTCAACGCCTGCCCCTGACCGTCCCACGTCCAAGTCGTCGCAGACGGCGGCGAGTTCTTGACCAGCTCCTGATAGAATTTGAGCCCGGCCACGCCGCGTTCGTCATTGCCGACAAACTTCTTGTCTTTGTTGAAGATCGAACCGCCATGGCCCCACAATGCGAAGGTCCAGTCGCATTCCAGCGAATAGTGGCCGGACTTCGCCTGGCACGCGGTGCCGAAGATGCCGTTGCTTTTTTCTGCCTCTGTGAGCGCCTGCACGGCCTTGAGGTAGGCGTCGAGGTCTGTCGGCAGCGCGATATTGTGTTTGTCGAAAAGATCCTTGCGGTACATCAGGATGAAGATCGGAATATCGAATGGAATTCCGCACTGTTTGCCGTTGTACATGGCAATGCCGTCGACCAGCGGCTTGGAGAAATCGTCCCAGTCGAAGTTGGGCATCGCCAGGTCTTTGTTCTGGTCATAGTACTCGCGCGGATCGACGACATCCTGGGCAAACGTCGCCATCCAGGACTGGTCGAGATAGTAGACGTCGTAGGTGCCAAGTTGGCCCTGTACGTCTTGCGTCGCCTTGGCGAGAACCTGCTCCAGCGGCACGATCTCGACTTCCACCTCAATGCCGGTTGCTTTAGTGAATTCACCTGCGACAAGCTGGTTGGCAACGATCGTTGGCGGCGTCGCTTCCGAAGTGTAGCGGATTTTGGTGCCGGCATATGGCTTGCCGACGTCGGCCAGCCACTTCAGCATGTCGGCGTCCTGGGCGCGGGCTTCCTCAACCCCGAGCCCCAGCATCCCCCGATTGGTGCGGCCGCCTCCTAGCATGGCCGATCCGAAGGCAGAAAAGCCGACACCAGCAAGCGCCATCTTCCTCATGAAGTCGCGTTTGGTTATTCGGCGCGCCGTAAAGTCATTGCAGGTATCGGTGACGAATGTCTTCTTGTCGTGTTCACTGAAGCTCATGATCGTTCCTCCATTGCGTTTTTGTCGTCGTTCTTCTCGTCTGCGCCTCACTCCTTCAGGGATCCGAGGGTGAGGCCGCGGACCAGATGCCGTTGAACCAGCAGGATAAAGATGAAGCTGGGTATGATCGCGGACGTGCCGAGCGCTGTGATGTAGCCCCACTCGGTGGCGGTCGAGGTGACAAAGGTCGAGATCTTCACCGGCACAGTGCGGATCGACGTTGTCAGGAACAGTGAGAGCAGGAACTCGGTCCACGAAAAGATGAAACACAGCACGGCCGTCGCAGCGATGCCGCCCTTGACCATGGGAAGGACCACGCGTCGGAATGTCTGCCAGCGCGTCGCGCCGTCAATCAGCGCTGCCTCATCAACCTCGCGTGGAACATCGTCGAAGAACGACTTCAAAAGCAAAACCGCCAGCGGCAGGTTAATCAAACTGTGAACGAGGATGAGCCCCGTATAGGTATCGCGCAAGCCGAGATCGCGGAACATGAAAACGATCGGAATGACGATCGCGATTGGCGGCATGAAGCGCTGCGAGAGAATCCAGAACAGGAAGGACTGCTGGCCGCTGAACTGCATTCGCGACAGGCAATAGGCGGCCAGGGTGGCCAGCAGCAGCGTCAGCGCCGTCGATCCGACGGCTATGATGGCGCTGTCGAGCAACGACTGGCGGGAATCGTAGGAGCTCGCGCCACCCTTGATGACCCCGGCCGCCTCGCCGCCCTGTTCCATGCCGATGTCGACGCGCGAAACGCCAAGCAACGTCACACGGTAGTTGTCCGGCGTCGGCGTGAAACCGGTGTAAACCGGTCCGCTGCGATCGAAGATCGCCGAATAGGGTTTTATGGACGACAGGGCCCACCACGCGATCGGGAACATGAAGATCGCCACCACAAGGACGGCGAGCACGTCACGGGCGATCGTTTGGGCGCGCGACGACTCCATCAGAACCTCACCTTGAACAGCCTGACGAAGAGGTTCGACACGACGATCAAGACGACGAGCACGATCAGTGACAGGGTCGCGGCATAGGGAAAGTCTCCGGTGAAGTAGATGCGGCCAGCGTAGAATGAAAGCGTCTCGGTGGCCGTGCCTGGCCCGCCGGCGGTGATGATGTAAACGTAGTCGTAGATGCGAAAGAGATCGACGCCGCGGATCAGCACCGCGACCGCTATCACCTTGCGCAGCATCGGCAATGTGAGCCGCCAGAACGTCTGGATGCCGTTGGCGCCGTCGATCGCCGCGGCTTCGAAAGGTTCCTTCGGCAGCGCCCTGAGCCCTGCCAGGATAATGAGCACCATGAACGGCGTCCATTGCCATATGTCTGCCAACAGGATCGCCGCCAATGCGGTTCCGGGCTGCGTCAGGATCGGCTGTGCCGGCGAGATCAGGTCAAGGGCATAGAGGTAGAACGACAGGACGCCGAAAGATCCGTCCTGCATCAGCAGGAACATCATTCCGGTTACCGCAGGCGGCACCACCAGCGGCAGTGTCATCAGCGCCCGCAGCACGCCGTAACCTTTGCGATCGGTGTCAAGCAGAAGCGCGATGAGGATGCCGAGCGCAAGCTGAACCGCAAGCGCGACGAAGGTGTAGATCAGCGTGGTTTCCAGCGAATGCCACATACGTGCATCCGAGAAGGCGCGCGTCCATTGGTGGAGCCCGGCGAAGTCAAGCTGCCGGGAGACGACATTGCGTTTGTGAAACGACAGCCAGACTGAATAGGCGAGGGGATAGATGCCGAAAACGAGAAGCATCACCGTGATCGGCGCGAGCCAGGGGAAAGGATGCTCGGCCGTCATGAACCGGGGCAGGGCCCACCTGGAAGTCGGCCGCGTGAGGATAGCGCTGCTCACGTGCAAATCTCCGCTCGGTCACAGAGATGCATCGGCCTTCTCCCTATCGGCCAGATTGTGCCAACTTGAACTTTTGTAAGTTTGTTGTGCCTTTTGTTAAGAACGTGTCGGACGGCCGCCGATTTGTCAAGTGTCGGGTCCGTAGGTCCGTCAGCGCTCAAGGGATTTGCTCGTGGTGGATGCCGTCATCGCCGGGTATGGAGTTGTTTTTGGACGGAACGCCGCCGGCAAATGCCGTGTGCCAGCATCAAAAGCGCTCAGGGCCGCCGGCAATTTGGCAGCCCAAGAAGCTACGCAACCGTCGAGGAGATCGGGAGGACCGTCCGGTCCCTTTCTCTGGAACTCGCTAGTCCGGCAATCGGATCTGAAGCTTTACGTCCGCCGGCCGGGCTTCGACTGCGCGGTCGAAGGCGGCGATGGAATCTTCGAACGGGAAGGTCGCCGAAATGAGTGGCTTTAGGTCGACCCGACCCGACCCCATCAGCGCGATTGCCCGCTCATATTGGTGGGCATATCGGAACACAGTCTCGATGCGGACTTCCTTGGTCGAGGCGGTGGCGACATCGAATGCGATCGGCGCCACCGGCAGGCCGACCACCACCACCGCGCCACCGGGCCGCGGCAGATCGAGCAGGGTCTCCCATGCCTTGGACGAGCCCGAGCATTCAAAGACGACGTCGGCGCCCCAGCCATCGGTCAGGCGATTTACCTCCGCCGCCAGGCCCTTGTCGCGGATGTTGACCGGGATCACACCTTGATAGCCGCCGGCGATGTCGAGCTTGGGTTGGGCGAAGTCTGCAACAATGGCGCGGGCGCAGCCGCCGGCAAGTGCCGCGATCGCCACCATCGTGCCGATCGGCCCTGCGCCGATCACCACCGCCGTGTCGCCCGGCGCGATCTTTGCTTTGGCAGCCGCCTGCATTCCGACAGCGAAAGGCTCCACCATGGCGCCTTCGGCGAAGCTAACATTGTCGGGCAGTTTGAAAGTGTAGTTGGCGGGGTGGACGACATAGGGCGTCAACACACCGTGGATCGGCGGCGTTGCCCAGAATCTGACAGCCGGGTCAATGTTGTAGAGACCGAGCCGACTCGCCCGCGAATTGGGATCGGGGATACCCGGCTCCATGCAGACGCGGTCGCCGACCTTCAGATGCTCGACGCCTTCCCCTGTTTCGACGACAGTGCCGGCGGCTTCGTGGCCCAAGACCATCGGCGCTTCGACCACGAACGGGCCGATGCGGCCATGCGTGTAGTAGTGCACGTCCGAGCCGCAGATGCCCACCGTATGGATCTTGATACGAACTTCGCCCGCGCCTACGGTCTGTGGCACATCGATCTCACGCAGCGTGAGTTCGTGCTGGCGTTCAAGGACAAGGGCGCGAACATTCGTCATCGACGTAATCTCCTCTAATGCCGATTGTTCGAGGCCTCCTCGACCTTACTTGCATTCGGTACGTTCATTATAGCCGCTCAAAATCCAGTTCGGAAACTGGTGTTGCCTGATTCCGACTATCCGTACCAACTTTCCGGCCAACGAAGTTTGAAGGCCGACCATGCCGGCGCCGAATTAGCGTTTGGTCATCCGGGGTGCTCTGAGGTATCCAGTGATGGGTTGGGCATCAGAATAGGAACCAGTGTTTAGAGGGCGACGTGCACACTCGCTGCACACAAATTTCTCCCATCTTTCGGTTCTGTTTTGGCGAAGAGGCGAACAGGGCATGCTGTGATGCGATGGCCTCGAGGACCTCCTGCCAGGTTGCAGCCCGCCACCCCTCGATGCTCCGGCAGGCAGGCTCTTTGACAGCCTGCTTCTTCTGTCTTTGTTGTGGTTTACGCTCGGCCAGCAAGAATGTTCAATGCGTAACGTGTGTGTCGTCGTTCGCCGGTTCTTATTAGTGCACCCTTCGCAACGAGGTCCTGCAAATCTCTTGTCGCTGTCGCGCGGGATGCCTGAGTGATGGCGATGTAATTCTCGGCGCTGAGACCGCCCTTGAAACCATCTATACCTTCGCGGAACATCCGGGTGATGACCTTTTCCTGCCGCTCGTTGAACTGACTGCGGTAGCGTTCGTAAAACTTGGCCTTGGCGACGGAGAATTCGACACGGGCAAGCGTTACGCGCTGCGCTTCAAGGATCGTGTTAGCGAAGTAAAGCAGCCAATCCGTAATCGCGTTGCTCTTATTGCTGGCCTCCAGATTGTCGTAGTAGGCCTTGCGGTGGCATTCAATGGTGTACGCCAAAGCGATGAGACTGGGCTCACCCAGGCTTTGCGCCAACGCCTTTTCGCAGAGGGCACGCCCTATGCGCCCGTTGCCATCCTCGAACGGGTGAATGCTCTCGAAATAAAGGTGCGCGATTCCGGCACGCGTCAGCGCCGGAATCGGTATTTTGCCTTTGGGCGCGGTTTCGTTGAACCAAGCCGCGAAGGCGTCCATTTCGGTCTTCACCCGGGCCGACGGCGGCGCTTCGAAATGCACTTTGGGCTTATCCAGCCGATTGGAAACGATTTGCATGGCATCGGCATGCTGGCGGTAGCTGCCGATGCTCTCGATACGCCGCTCACCCGACATCACCATCTTGTGCCAGGCGTAGAGGGTGCGGTGCGAGAGTGCGTCGGCAAAATGCAAGTAGACATCGGCCATCATTTCAGCGATGCCGCGCTCGGCCGGCGGAATGTGCCTGGTTTCGCTTCCCAGGCCAAGTTGCTGGCGTAAGGATGATTGCAAACTCTCGCGGTTGAGGTATTCCCCTTCAATCGCGGATGTCTTCAAAGCCTCTTCGCTGATAAGGTCGATGCGGATTTGGTCGCGATCGTCGGCACCGACATGACGAAAGACGCCCAGGAACTCGCCCGATCGCAACCGGAACTCGCTTTCCAGCGGTTCCAATACCTTCTTATCGTAGGTAAAGTGCGGCCAGTCAGCCTGCTCCCAATTCCATACCATGAGTTATAGAGCACCTTTCTATAACTCATGATGCCCCGAAAGGTGAGCTATAGCAATCCTCGCTATGCCTCAGAGTCCTGTCGGATACGTCAACAATTGGCAAACGTGTCGGGGTTCGAGTCGTAGACCGCCATATCGCAAGACCCACTAGAGGAGGCGTTCTTTTGCTATCGTCGGCAAGCGGCCTGACAACAAATCGAGATCGAGCACCACGAGCTTGAAATTGCGAGTCAGGACAATGATGGAGGGGACGGAGTGAACGAAAAAGACAAGAAATTGCAAAGCTTAGGACACAGTCGTTGGGTCATGCTGTACCGAATGCAGTATGTGCAGGCGATCAATTGGCGAACCTAGAGATTTAACCTGGCTCCCATCATTTCGAACCCGAAAGATTTTGACTCATCGGTGACTTCCGCCGCCCGCGTTTCCGAATGACCGCAATGCGCCGCATGTCCGTCGTTGAGCAGACCATAGCCGGATCCGAAACGCAGACATCCGAGTGAACAGGCGAGACGCACGTCTGCGCCACTTGCGGACCCTTCCCAGTGATGCTGCGAAGGTCGCGTCTCTGACCCTTTGCAGCCCATCGGTCACAGCTTGGGGATGTCCGGGCAAGGTAGTGAAAATATGGCCTCTGTCAAAGGTGCTGATACGACAGACACGCCAGTCGCGGAATTGGCGACCGGGATCTGAACCGAAGGCGCTACCCCGGACGCGAACCGCTCGGTATTCGCGCGAGACGCTAAAAAGACACAGTTGTGACCGCGAACGCGGCCGGCTGCCGCCGAGCGGAAGGGTTGAGGCGGTGCGACCTACGGCCCCCTCAGCCGATCGCCTTCTTGAAATTGGCGAGCGCCTTGTCCCAGTTCACCACGCTCCACCATTCCTTGAGGTAGTCGGCGCGGTGGTTCTGGTACTTGAGATAATAGGCGTGCTCCCAGACGTCGACGCCAATCACTGGATGAGCCCCAAGCTCGAGCGGCGTGTCCTGGTTGGCTATGCTGACGATCTCAAGCTTCTTGTCCTTGTTCACGACAAGCCATACCCAGCCGGATCCAAAGCGGCCAAGGCCAACCGCCGTGAGCTTTCGGTCAGGCCCGCATAGCTGCCGAAGGTGCTGCTTATGGCGGCGTTGAGGTCGCCACCGGGCTGGTTGGGTCCCCCCGGCGTCATCAGCTCCCAGAAGTAAGTGTGATTCCAATGTCCCCCAAGATTGTTGCGCACGCCGCTGCGCACGCCTTCCGGGACCTTGCCCAAATCTGCCAGAATAGCCTCCATCGGCGTGCTGGCGAGCTCAGGCCAAAGTGGCATAGGCATTCACGTAAGCGGCGTGATGACGGTCGTGATGGATCATCATCGTGGTCGCGTCGATGTGCGGCTCCAATGCGTTGTTCGAGTAGCCAAGCGGCGGAAGCTTGAAGGGTTCGGTCGCCTGCGCCAAGGCCGCGGCGCCTAACAAGCTTGTGTTGGCTGCGGCGGCCGATGCTCCGGCGAGAAATAGAAGGCTCTGACGCCTGTTCATGAGGTAACTCCGGGTGAAAGTGGAACGCTAGTGCTGCATGCAATCGTTGCGACCCCAAGCATCGCTTCGCGAAATTCCCTTAGGTAGTCAGACATTGTTCCCATCAGTGTTGAACGAGATAGGTTTCAATCCTGCCGACACCTGCCAGTTCTACATTGCAGCGCGGTTCGAGCTTCCAGGAGGTGCGCAGGGCCTGCTTGGTTGCCTCCGAAATCTGCATGCGGTCGGCCACGCCCTGAGACTCGAGCCGGCTTGCAATATTCACGGTCTCACCCCAGACGTCGTAGACGAATCGATGCCGGCCGATCAGGCCCGCGATCACCGGTCCCGTGTGCACGCCAATGCGGATCCGAAAACTATCGTTGCCCCACGCTAAGGGCTTCAACGCGTCCAGCATCGATTTCCCCAGTGCCACGATCCTGTCGGCATGGTCAGCTGCCGGTTCCGGAACACCGCCTGCAGCCATATAGGCGTCTCCGATGGTCTTGATTTTCTCCACGGAATGCTTCTCCGCCAAGACGTCGAACGTGCTGAATAGCCCATCGAGGCGCTTGATCAGGTCCGCCGGCGGCAACCTTGCCGCTATGCTCGAGAAACCGACAATATCGGCAAAAAGGATGGTCACTTCATCGAACCGGTCGGCAATGAACTCTTCGCCCCGTTGCAGCCGTGCCACGATCTGACCGGGCAGGATCGCATGGAGAAGCGAGTCAGCCCGCCGCTTCTCCGCCTCGATCCGCTGAAGATACTGGTGCTCGCGGTCGAGCCAACGTTTCTTCTCCAAACTCGAGTTGATCCGGGCGCGCAGCAGGACCGGATTGAAAGGTTTAGGCAAGTAGTCGTCCGCCCCCGCTTCGATGCAGCGGACCACCGCGTCCACTTCGTCCAACCCCGATATCATGATGACAGGGATATGCCGCCATCGGCGCTCCGCTTTCAATCGCGAGAGCACCTCGATGCCGTTCATGTCCGGCATCAGGAGGTCAAGCAGAACCAGGTCGAACTCGTGTTCCGCGAGGTGAGCCAGCGCTGATGGACCGGACTCGGCAGTGACTACCTGATGACCGTCACGTTGCAAGCGGCGCGAGAGGAGACCGCGGTTGCTGTTGATGTCGTCGACGACAAGTATGCGGCCACCGTGGCCGGAGCTTGCGTCGTGCTCTGCCTTGATCAGTGCCCGTTCGAGCCCTGCCGCATCGATCTCAGCCTGATCCGTGGTCCGCGGTTCCTCGCTGCCGGGTGCGCGTGAGAGGCCGGCAATTGCATCGACATGCGCCAACAACTCGGCCGCCGCGGCGAGCATCACCGTGACATCCTCTTCCAGCGCATATTCGCGCAATTCTTCGGCTTCTTCACGAATCATTTCGGAATAGCCGATGATCGCGTTGAGCGGCGTTCGCAAGTCATGGCGCAGTTTCGCCTCGATCTCGGCCCCTGCCCGGTTCTCATTATCGGCTTTGCCGTGGATCAGGCTGTTGATCAGGCTATTCAGTTCGCAAGCAGCGGCGCCGACCTTCTGTAGGTCGGGTGTTATGTGGACCAGACCGAGGCTCTGTACCTGTTCGGTCAGCAACTCCTGAAGTCCTGAGATTGCCCGCGCCGGTCCGGCGAGCTGCTGTGCCAGATGGACGGCGATCGCATGCCGTTGGAACTTGTTCTTGGCAGTCATATTTTCATACCGTCCGCCCGAGCCTCATCGATTCGCGGCGAGCAATTGTTCAATTTTCCCGACAAGTCGCGACAGTTCCACCGGCTTACTATCGTAGTCATCGCAGCCGGCCTCGAGCGCCATTTCGCGATCGCTGGCCATCGCGTGCGCAGAAAGCGCAATGATCGGGATCCCGGAGGTGGCCGGATCAGCCTTGATCCGCCGCGTCGCCTCCCACCCGTCCATGACCGGCAAGCTCATATCCATGAGGATGAGATCGGGCCTTTCCGAAACGGTGAGTTCCACCCCCGATTGTCCGTTTTCCGCAATGAGGACTTCGAACCCACGCCGCGACAACCGTCGCGAGAGCATGTCGCGGTTCAATTCGTTGTCTTCTACGAGAAGGATCCTCGTCATCTTTGGCTTCCTTCAACTATAGGGGCGCTTCCGCAATCGGCGTTGCCGGCACCCGTCGACTCAAGTGGGAAGATCTGGCGCTCGAGGGCCTCGACCAACTTGGACCGACTGTTTGCGCCCTTGGTCACAACCGAGACCGCCCTGTCGCGAAGCCATTTGAGTTCGTCCGCCGACAAATCCTTCGAAGTTACGACGACGACCGGAATGTTTTGCAGTTCGGGCACCTGCTGCATCTCGTTCAGCGTCTGGAACCCGTCCATTTCGGGCATCAGCAGGTCAAGCAGGACCAGACGCGGCAGCAATCGCTTCATCAGCTTGAGGCCCCGCAAGCCATCGCTTGCCTCGTGAACCCGCCAACCCTTCTTGATCAGGATACGCCGAAGGAAGTCGCGCGAGGCTTGATCGTCGTCAATAACAAGCACATCGCGGTTGCCGCCGCCGCAAGCCTCTATCGTTCGAATAAGCCTCCGGGTGTCGATCGGCTTCGTGAGGTATTCGACCGCACCGAGTGAGAGGCCGAGTTCGCGATCTGCAAGTATCGTCGCAAGGATTACCGGGATCTCGCAGAGCTCCTTATCGCCCTTCAGTGAGCGCAGCACTGACCAGCCGTCCTGATGCGGCATGATGATGTCGAGAATGATTGCGGCCGGGCGATGCGCTCGCGCTGCGGCTATGCCTTCCTCGCCGCTTGCTGCTTCGATCGATGCCAGTCCCGCCTCTGCCAAGGCCTTGGCGATGAGAGTTCGGGCGGCTGGCTCGTCATCTATGATCAGAACCGCCTGTTCCGACGGCCTCGACGACGGCGGCTCGGCGGGTTTCTGCTCGCCAGGTTCTTCGTTGTACTCGGCTGGAATCTCCATTGTGAAGGTCGAGCCTTTTCCGAACTCGCTCTTGACGGTTACGACGCCTCCGATCATGCGGCAGAAACTCCGGGTTATGCTGAGGCCCAATCCCGTCCCGCCATAGTTGCGAGTGGTGGAGGCGTCTGCCTGCGTAAAAGCGTCAAAGAGCCGTTCTTGCTGCTTTGGCGTCATCCCGATCCCGGTGTCGGATACTCTGAATATCAGCCAGTCGCCGTCCGATCTCCTCTCGCGTCGAATCGCCAGCGTTACACGGCCCCCCTCGGTGAACTTGGCTGCGTTACTGAGGAGATTGAAGAGGTTCTGACGCAACTTCGTCTGGTCCGAATGCATCTTCCCGAGGTCGCCCACGAGGTCCAGAACGAAACTGTTTCGGTTTTTCGCCATCAGTGGCGCGACTGTGGCCTGGACATCGCGCAACAAATCGGCGACGTCGAAAGTCTCCAGGAAATTTGCCATCTTATTTGCCTCGATCTTCGACAGATCGAGGATGTCGTTGATGAGCGCGAGGAGATGGCGACCGGCCCCGGCGATCTTTTCCACATCTGGCACGAACTCGTTCATTTGCTGGCCGCTCGCCTCTTCGATCAGCATCTCGCTGTAGCCAATGATCGCGTTCAGTGGAGTGCGTAGCTCGTGGCTCATGGACGCGAGAAAGCTGCTCTTGGCTTCATTTGCCGCTTCAGCATGACTCTTGGCCCGCTCGAGTTCGACCTCTCTCTGCTTCAGTTCCGTGATGTCGGTGTAAATGGCGACGGTCCCGCCGTCAGGCGTCTTTCGTTTGCTGACGCGGACCCAGCGTTCTCCGAAGCGACCCTCGTGGACGAAGCCTGCCGGATCCTTCTGGATGCGCAGCCTCTTCGCAATCCACTCCTCCGGCGACGCGCCCTCAAGGTCGACGTGCCCGCTCGCCAAGCGTCTTTTCAGAATATCCTGAAGGCTTTTCCCAGGCAGATCAGTTCGCTCATTATCGGGAAAGATTTCGCAGTATTTGCTGTTGGCAAGAAGGACCTTGTCCTCCGAGTCGAACAGGACAAATCCGTCAGAAATCGCCTCGAGTGCCGCTCCGATCGTCCGTCTTTGCCGCTCCGCCTCATCTTCCAGTCTTTGCTTTTCAATTGCGCTCGCCCGGAAAAGCCGAAGCGTCCGCGCCATCGCGCCGAGCTCGTCCCCTCCCTCTGCCTGTATTTCGACGTCGTAATGTCCTTCCGTCAGATTTCCGATCACCCGGTTTAACCGCCGCAACGGGCCGACGATCGAGCGAAGGACAAGGATGGTGAGAAGCGACCCGATCGTCACCACGATGGCCACCAGAACAGCAGCAGTAGTCGCCGTTTTCTGGGTTTCCGTTACGACCTCGTTCCGGGCGGCTTCTGCCTCGGCGCTCGCTCGTTCAACGAGTTTGTTAAGCGCAGCATCCACATTTGCGCTGTGGGTGCGCGCCTCGGCGAGGAGAGTGTTGCCGATGATGCGGTTGTCTTGAGTATAGCTGTCTGCCGCCTCTAACGCTGTTTTGACATAGGCATCGATCTCAACGCGGATTTCCCTGACCGCATCCGGTGATGATTTCGAAAGGCGGTCCAGGTGTGCCAGCAGTCGCTCGCGCGCCTGCTCGGCATTACGCTGGGAATTCATCAACAAGCTAACCGACAGGTCGGTCAGCCAGTATCGCAATTCGCCGAATGTTACGTGCGCCGCAGCCGCAGTGGACGCGGCGTCGAAAAATGCCTTGGTCTCCGCGGTTCGATCTGCACTGCGATAAAGTGCCTGTGTGAGAAAAATGGAGGATACGATGAGGCTGATAAGGCCGGCCGCTGTCAGCGCAGCTATGCGCGCCGAAATCGGTAGATTCGCAAAGCGACGTGTAGGGGGCCTCGCCGGCGCCGAAACCGCTTTCACTCGGTGCGGTGATTGTTCCAAAGCGCTCATTTGAACAAGACGATGCTGATCGCGCCTCCCAGATCGCCCGCTTTGCCGCCCTCCTTTGGATATCCTGTCACGTCGATCTCGCCCTTCGGCTCGCCGTGACACGAAAGACAGGAGCCACTATAGTATTCGGGCAGCAGCATTCGAAATGCCTGGCGTCCATCCACCCCTGTGACTTCCGTATAGGCTTTTCCCTTCGCTCTCTGCGGATCTAGCAAGACGCTTTTGATGATCTGTGCTTCCCAGGCGTCCGGAAGCGATTTGCGGTTGCGCACGAGTTGCTCTGGCGCAGTCACCCGCACCCGAGCTTCGTTGCCGGCCTTGGCGGCGAACTTGTCATTCATCAGACGCGCAAACACGGCTGGCACGAACCCTTTGAAAGCGGTTCCCGGGCGGTTGATGTTATCTTGCTGTTCGTTCACCACCTCTCGCATCGCCTCAATCTGGGCCTCAAGCAGACGACGGTCGCGCTCAGTCAATTCGCCGGAAAGCGGGTCGTGACCAGTGTGTTTTGAGTAAGCGGCGATGGCCTCTCTCGCAATGCGCTCACCGTCGAGGTGCTTGTCGCCAAGAGCAGGATCATTGATGAGCGTCTGATAGTTCGAGATGATGCTTCGCCCCGCCCGGAGCAATTCCGCGAGTCGCGTTGCCGTCACGACATCGTCGGTAACTCCCGCTCCGATGGCCGACGACATGACGAGCGCGCCGCCGACAAGAACAGCGGCAATGAAAGTCCGCGTCAACGCTGACATGGCGGACATTTCCGTTTCCCTTCAAGGAAGGTCTTTGGGTCTCTATTAGCATAACACGATAAAAGGCGGGGACCCAGCGACAAACTTCGAAGCTCAGGGAAGGAGCGAACGAAATACTCGGCGGCCGTTCGAAGCGTCACTGGCTTGTAACCCATCCCCGCCCAACGTCCGCTACCACCCCATCGCCAACCCACAGTTTCGACGACTTCAGCCACTGGGGTGCTGCAAGCATGGCGACCACGGGCATAGCGCCGAACGGGCGCCTGATGCGTCAACCAGGTTCTCCCACCTAAGATTGTGACAATGAGGTCTTGTTCAACGCTGTTGGCTATCGCCGAAGACCAGCGAGTGAAGGGCCCGGTGTCGAGGCCAAGCCAGATCATTGCGGCGCCTAGCACCACAGCTAGGCCAGAATACAGAATTCTATTCCAGGCATTGCGGCTGACAGCGCTACAATTGGCCATTTTCGAGAGGTTGGAAACGGCCCCTCATCATTGCGCCATTTGACAATCAGCCGCAACGGCTGCTGAGTTCGTTTCCGGCATCGAAACGATTGCGCAAACGTTTCGATTGCAGTATCCTTCGCTCAATCCGCCAATTACAAGAGCGGATGGCAAACGCAGCATAGGGAGGAGCGCTTGCGAGCACCCCATTTGAGCCGCCATGCCGACAATGGCTGAAGTGGCGCGCCGCGCGGGCGTGTCGGTTTCGACCGTGTCGCATGTGGTCAACCGCACCCGTTTTGTATCGCCCGAGAAAGCGAAGCTCATCAATGACGTGATTGCCTCGATGGGCTATCAGCCCAATGAGCTGGCACGGTCCCTGAAGGTCTCGACGACCAACAGTGTCGGCCTGGCAATCTCGGCAATTTCCAATCCCTATTTCACCGACATCATCTGCGCAGTGGAGGCCGAGTGCGCGCGTCTGGGCCTCATGGTTTTTCTGTCCGACACCCAGGACGACCCGGATCGCGAGCTTTCGGTAGTTCGTGCTTTCCATCAGCGGCGGGTCGACGGCGTTATTCTGGCGCCATCGGGGGCGCCGCTGCGGGCGATCGACTATCTGGCCGAGAAGAAGCTGCCCTGCGTCTTGATCGACCGCTTGGCCGACGAGCGCTTCGACCAGATCGGCGTTGAAAACCATTCGGCAATGCGAGCCCTTATCGATCACGTCGCCTCCTTCGGCCACAAGCGGATCGGCTTCGTCGCTGGCCAGCCGGGCTTGGCGACGACCCGCGAACGCGTCGAGGCGTTCCGGTCCGCCCTGGCCGCCAACGGACTTGACTGCCTGCCGCACTATTTGTCGGTCGGGAACGTCGACACCGCGTCCGCGACAGCATCTACCCGCGTCATACTGTCTTTGCCGTCGCCACCCACGGCCTTGGTCACCGGCAACAACATGACGACGATCGGAGCAGTCCGCGCGATCCGCGAAATGGGCCTGGCGATACCGGGCGATCTTTCGCTCGCCGGCTTCGACGACTTCGAATGGGCCGATTGTTTCGAGCCGCGGCTGACGCTGGTGGCGCAGCCTTGCGCCGAGATCGGCCGGCAGGCGGCCGCTTTGCTCAGCGCTCGCATCGCATCCTCCGCGACGGAGCCGCGCACCGTCCGACTCCAGGCCACGCTTCATGCCCGCCAATCCTGCGCGAGGCCGAGATGAGCGCGCCGCTGCTTTCGGTCACCGGCGCGGTCAAGTGCTTCGGTGGTGTCCAGGCTCTGCGCGGCGTCGATTTCGACCTCAAGGCCGGTGAAATCCACGCCCTTCTCGGTGAGAACGGGGCCGGCAAATCGACGTTGATGAACCTGCTGTCGGGCGTCTACGCGGCGGACGAAGGCACGATTGAGATCGACGGCAAGCCAGTGCGCTTCAGCAATCCACGCGAAGCGCAGGGCGCCGGCATTGCCACCATCTTCCAGGAGCTCGATCTCGTACCGACGCTCGATGTGGCGTCGAACCTCTTCCTGGGCCGCGAGCTAATGCGCCCGGGCGGCTTGCTCGATGTGGCGGCGATGCGCCGCGAGGCCCACAGGCGGCTGGAAGCGATCGAACTCGCCATTGACCCGGCACGACTGGTCGCCGATCTCTCGATCGGCCAGCGCCAGGTGGTGGCGATCGTCAAGGCGCTGTCCTACGCGTCGCGCGTGCTGATCATGGACGAACCTACGGCCGCCCTGACGGTGGGCGAGGTCGAAAGGCTGTTCGACAT
This sequence comes from Mesorhizobium sp. M1348, assembly GCF_040317925.1. NCBI lineage: Bacteria > Pseudomonadati > Pseudomonadota > Alphaproteobacteria > Hyphomicrobiales > Phyllobacteriaceae > Mesorhizobium > Mesorhizobium sp. M1348. Next base: position 69,114 of record NZ_JAMYLH010000010.1, read on the forward strand.
CATGCGCAAGCTCGCAGCCAGCGGCATCGGCATCGTCTATATCTCGCATCGGCTGGAGGAAGTGCCCGAGATCGCAGACCGGGTGACGGTGATGCGCGACGGGCGCGTCGCCGGTGTCACCGAGCCGCACGCGCCGCAAGCCGAGTTGGTGCGGCTGCTGGTCGGGCGTCCGCTCGACGAGCTTTATCCCCAGCGCGCTAAAGCAGTCGGCCGGGCACTGCTCAGCTTGCGCGATGCAAGCTTCCGGCTTGCGCGCGACAGTGCCGGCTGGCAGGCCCCGACAGGGCTTTCGCTCGATGTGCATGAAGGGGAGATCGTCGGACTGGCCGGCATCATGGGGGCAGGGCGGACCGAACTTCTCAGCGCGCTTTACGGCACCGGCCTCTCCGGCCACTGGGAGGGCGACGTCGCCCTCGACGGCCGTCAGGTGAAGCTCAATTCGATCAGGGCGGCGCGAGCGGCCGGCATCGCCTTCGTCACGGACGACCGTCGCGGCAGCGGCCTTATGCTGAGGATGGCGGTCGGCCTCAACCTGGTCATGTCGGTGATCCGCCGCCTCTCGCCGGCCGGACTGATGTCGCCGGGCCGGCAGGCGGAGGCGGTGAAACAATCCTTCGGTCAGTTCGACATCCGGCCAAAGAACCCCGACATCGCCGTCGGCGCGTTTTCGGGTGGCAACCAGCAGAAGGTGGTACTGGCCAAGGAAATCTTAGGCAATCCGCGTCTGCTGCTGCTCGACGAACCGACGCGCGGCGTCGATGTCGGTGCCAAAGGCGAGATCTATGCGCGGCTGAGGCAACTGGCCGCTCAAGGGTTGGGCATTCTGGTCGCCTCCAGCGAAATGCCTGAGCTGATCGGCCTTTGCGACCGGATCGTGGTGCTGCGCCAGGGGCGCAATGTGGCGGAATTCATCGGCGGCATCGACGAGCACACGGTGCTGGCCGCAGCAAACGGCAAGGAGGCCTGATGTCTGACGAGACGACTTCGGTTGCAGGCGGCCCGTTGGCGGCAGCGCCCGTGCATCGCGATCCGCTCGCTTTGGTCGTGCGCTTCCAGAGCTTGATCGGCCTGGTGCTGGTGGCGATCGGCGGCGTCATCTTCTCGCCGAGGCGCCATGGCGAGATCCTGTTCCTTGCGCCTGACAACATGGCCAACATCGTGCGCGCGGTGTCTGAGACCGGCATCATTGCCATCGGCATGACCTTCGTCATCATCACCGCCGGCATCGACCTTTCAGTGGGCGCCGTGCTCGGTCTCTCCAGCGTGGTTACCGCAACGATGATGATCTCCGGCGGCTTCGGGCTTATCCCGACCGTCCTCGCCGTGCTGCTGATGGGCACCGTCTTCGGCATGATCCAGGGCATGATTTCCAGCCGCTTTCGCCTCGAGCCGTTCATTGTCACGCTCGCCGGCCTGCAGGCGGCGCGGGGTCTCGCGCTGGTCGTTTCCGGCAACCAGTACATCAACATTTCCTACGGCGAAGGTCCCGGCCTGGCGCCACCTGTTTTCGCGGTGCTGGGCGAGCGTCTGTTCAACAACACCGTGCCGGTGGCGACCATTGTCTTCATCGTCTTCGCCGCCATTGCCACCTTGGTACTGAACACGACGCGCTTCGGCCGCTATGTCTTTGCCGTCGGCGGCAACGAGCGGGCGGCGCGTATTTCCGGCGTGCCGGTCTCGGTGGTCAAGATGTCAGTTTATGCCATCACCGGCTTTGCCGCCGCCCTTGCCGGCATCGTGCATGCTGGTCAATTCAACTTCGGCAGCGCCAATGACGGTATGGGCTATGAGCTCACCGCGATTGCCGCCGTGGTCATCGGCGGCACCAGCTTGTTCGGTGGGGCCGGCTCTATGGTCGGCACCGTCGCCGGGACTATCATGCTCGGCGCGCTCGCCAACATCCTTCAGCTCAACAACATTACCCCGGCCATGCAGTTGCTCGCGACCGCCGCGATCATCGTGCTGGCGGCAGTGCTTCAATCCCTTGTTCGCCGCCGCGAGGGTTTGGGCAGATAGCAGGCAGACGGCGAGCAAGTGGAAGGCGTTAAAACCAAGGTCTGGCCGCAGCGGCCCCAAAAGGAGGAGAGAGAGCATGAGAACCATAGAACGAGGATCGTGGCGTGCCTGGCGGCTTGGACTGCTCGCCGGCACGTGCCTGTGCATGGCGGGCACCGCAGAGGCCGCCGACCCTATGGTCAAGGCCTGCGCCAAGGACGGCCAGTTCATCATTGGCTTTTCGCAGGCAAACAACGCCGAGCCCTACCGCCAGCATGTCAATGACGAACTGAGCGCGGCGGTCAAGGAAGTGTCTCAGTTCACGCTGCAGATCGCCGATGGCGCCGGCAACGTCAACACGCAGACATCGCAGGTCGACAACTTCATCACTCAAAAAGTCGATCTGCTCTTGATCTCGCCCTTCGAGGCAGCGCCCCTGACCCCGGCGGTGAAGCGCGCGATGGATGCCGGCATTCCCGTGATCGAGCTAGACCGCAAGACGGTAGGCGACCCAGGTAAAGACTACACCGCCTTCATCGGCGGCGACAATTACAAGATCGCGCTCGAAGCGGGCAAATACACCGCAAAGACCCTGCTCCCGGAAGGCGGCGAGGCAGCCGTGCTTGAAGGCCTGCCAAGTTCGACGCCGGCGGTGGAGCGACTCAACGGCTTCAAGGATGGTGTGAAGGAAAATGACAAGATCCAGGTGGTGGCCGAGCAGGCCGCCGACTGGGTGCCCGACAAAGCTCAGACCGCTTTTTCTGCCATGCTGCAAGTGCACCCCGACATCAAGGTGCTCTACGCCTCGAACGACATGATGGCAGCCGGCGCGCTGCTTGCAGCCAAGGGCGCGGGCAAGCAGGTCAAGATTATCGGCACCGACGGCCTGCCGGGCCCAGCCGGTGGCATCGAGGCCGTGGCCAAGGGCGACTGGGCGGCAACCTTCACCTACCCGACCGGCGCCAAGGAGGCGATCGAGATGTCGAAGAAGATTCTGCTTGATTGTGCATCGTCGGTGGAGCCGACGGTGACGGTGGCCACGACCGCGATCACGCCAGAGAATGCCAAGCAGTTGATGGGGAAATGAGTTCAGAGCAAAAGTTGACAGGACAAGGCCCCCGTGAGGGGCCTTGTTGCGTATTGGGAGACGCCATGCAGCGCACGCACCGTGCCGAAGAGCCTGCCGATTCATCGCCTGGGAAATTAGCTAGTCTGATGGAAGGGTGGCACGCGCCGAATGAATAAGTTGTCCATGAGTAGATAGATTGCCGGCAACCGGACTTTCGCCAGGGCTCACGCCGGCCGATAGATCTGCGCCACCGCGCCCCCGGAAATGCCTTCGAGCTTGTCAGCTTGAGAGACATCGGCGCGGCGACTTCGGAGAACAGCGGCAGGCCTTTGCCCAGCGCCACGGGCACCACCATCAGGGCGAGCTGGTCGACCAGTCCCTGAGCGGCGAGACTGCGGGCAAAGCTCACTCCGCCGTGCGCGATGATCGGCTTGCCCTCTTGGGCTTTTCAACTTCCCGATTTCCTCCGCCATGTCACCGCTCGCCACATAGGCCTCCGCCCAACTTTCACCACCGGGCTGCAACTCCGCAAGCTGTCCTGTTCCCGCATTGACGGCGCGCGCCTCATCCAGCGCTGCCGTCGTGTTCGGAGCTGTGCAAAGACCGGTTCTCGGGGCGCCATGCGCTTGGAGCTTGAAACCAGTCGAAAAACGCCATATGTTTTGCACAGTAAATGCGGCTGTTAATATGACAAGGAACTCCATGGGGCAGGTCCTCAAGAAATCCGTGCAGAAGGAACCCCTGGTTTTGTCCTATATGGACCGGGCCGGGAAAATTGCCGTTGACCAGGTGGCCGACAGCTTTGGAATGTCCAAGGCTCAGTTGGCTCAGACGGCCGGGCTTGCCCGCGAAACCCTCTATCGGCTGGAGCGCAGCCGAACGGCCAAGACGCAGGGCCGTCTGCGCGAGATGCTCGAGATCATCAGCCGCGTGACGGATTGGGCGGGAGGCAAGGAACAGGCCATGGCCTGGTACCGAGCCCAGCCGCTGCCGGCATTCGGTGGACGGACCGCCGAAGCCCTCGTGAAGGACGGCAAGGCCGCTGCTATTCGCGACTACCTCGATCACATGGCCTTGGGTGGCTTTGCTTGAGGTTTGTCGGAACCTGCTACCGGGCGCATCATCCACGTTGGGCATTCAAGCCGAGTTCCGGTGATGGAGCGGCGATCAGGGGCGCTCGATTCAATCCCAAAGGTGTGCCCGCGCTATATCTGGCGCTGACCGTCATGACAGCTGTCAAGGAAGCCAACCAGGGCTTCGCGCATCGCATCGACCCCTGCGTGCTGTGCTCTTATGAGGTGGACTGCGAGGACATCACTGATCTGACAACCGAGCGGGGGAGGGGAGAATCTTTTGTCACGCTTGCGGACATGGGCAGCGCCTGGGCCACGGCTCTCAGCAACGGAGAGCGACCTGCATCCTGGTCCATCCATGACCGGCTGCGGCCTGAAGGCATCGCTGGAATTCTGGTGCCGAGTTTTGCTCCGGGCGCGGAGACGGAAGACCGCAATCTGGTGCTATGGTACTGGGGCCCCGATCTTCCGCACAAAGTGAACGTGTTCGATCCGAGCGGTCGGTTGCCGAAAGACCAGCTGTCCTGGCGATGAAACAGGCCTGGAGGCTCCGGGGCTGCCCGAATGGCAGAAACCAGTCTGTTGGCGCTCAGGGTGAAGGCGTTCGCGCGAACCTGAGCGGCGGAATAACGGCAGAGGAGGGGTTTTTTGCCTCGAGGTCGGAAGCCCTGGTCAGGTTGATGCGGAAGCGATGTCTGCGGCGCTGACAGCGGCGGGTCATCTCCGAGGAGGTATGGCCGAGCTGTTTTTGCACATCGCGTTCGTCGACCTCGGCCGACGAGGCGAGGTCAGCGCGCAGCGAGTGGCCGGCGAATTTGACGATGCGGGCTGGCTCCCACGCCCTGCATCGCCAGCGACCGATCGGGAGCACCTGCTGCTCTGTCTAGGTGCAGAATAGGAGCCGCGTCTACAACTGCTCGCGGCGCCAATGGCGCCCAAAAGGCATTCGTCGACGAAGCTGGTGCACGACGAGGCATTGAGCATCCACGGCCTGCGGCGCCTCTACGCGTTGATGACCCGAAGCCGCCTTACGCATCGCCTGTTGACCCAGGCATATCTTCTCTGTCCGCACAAAAGGCATACAGTGGTATAAACAAGAGATATCGTCGGTTTCCAATCTGATAACCGGATGAAGGGAGTTGAGTGATGTTCACGAACAGCAAACGTTTTTCGCGCCGTCGGTTCCTCGGCGTCAGCGCCGGCGCCCTCGCAGCCGGCCCGTTGGGCCCGTTTGTGCGAGCGGCACGCGCGCAGGTGACGACATTCAAGGCCGGCGTTATCACCTCGCTGTCGGGCGAGAACATCCTCGGCGGCAACCTGACCAAACGCGGTTACGACCTATGGGCCGAGGCCATCAACGCCAAGGGTGGGGTTGAAGTCGCCGGCGAGCGCTTCAAGGTCGACATGTTCTACGGTGACGACCAAAGCAACCCCGCGACCGGCGCCGATGCCGCCGAGCGCCTGATCGTCCAGAACGAGGTCGACGTGTTATTCGGCCCCTACACCAGCGGCTCGACTATCGCCGTGCAGCCGATCTGCCAGAAGTACCAGGTGCCGATGATTTCCGGCTCCGCGGAATCGCCAAACGTCTGGAAGGCCAAGCCGGAATTCAACTTCGGCATCATCCCGGCCGTGGACACCACTGCGGGCAAATCGCTAGCCGTGCTGGCGAAACTGTCTAACCCCATGGCCAAGACGATTGCTGTGATCGGCGTCAACGAACCCTTCTCGAAGGAAACCGGCGAAGGTTTTCGCGACGGGGCCAAGGAGGCCGGATTGGAAGTCGTCGCCTACGAATTGGTGCCGGCCTCGGGCGACCTTACCCCCGTCATCTCCAAGATCGCAGCGCTTAATCCCGATATCGTCGCCGTCGGCGGCCATGAGGAGCCGCTCATCAATGTCGTCAAGACGTCCAAGTCGCTGAATTTCCGGCCCAAGGCGCTGATAATGCACTATGGCGTCACCGACCCGGCCTTCGCCCAGGCGCTCGCCACGGACGCCGACGGCACCTGCGGCGTCTCCGTGTGGCTGCCGTCAGTTCCATATAAGGACGACCTCTTCGGCACCGCAAAGGAGTTTGCCGAGATGGCGCAAAAGAAGTCCGGGCACGAGCCCGACTATACCGAAGCGGCCTGCGCGGCCAGCGGTCTCGTTTTCGGCGATGCCGTCAAGCGGCTTGGCAAGAAGCCGGGGCTCACGCCTGAAGACAGGGTGGCTCTTAAGGACGCGATAGCCGCGACCGACATCCAGACCTTCTACGGACCGATCAAGTTCGAGAAGGAAGGCATCCACTACCACGACAACGTCCAGCCGGTGCCGGTGCTGATCCAGATTCAGGGTGGCAAGACCGTAGCGGTGGGGCCGAAAGAGGCCGCGGCAGCGGACCTCACCTACCCGCTGCCAGCTTGGAAATAGCCGGTTCTGGGCAGGGTGCGGGCGGGCCTCGTCGCCATCACCCTTGCCCGGCGCAATGACGGTGGTTGCGCGTGCTCGGAAAATGACGGACCATGCTATCGTGTGTACGGCCGCTTTGCCGCGGCACTCCGCTCTTTCGTTGGCTGACGGACGGTTCCCGCGTTGGATCTATTCCTACAGACCTTGCTGAACGGCCTTCTGATCGGCGGCGTTATCGCCACTTTTACGATCGGTTTCCAGCTCGCTTTCGGCGTGCTGCACGTCATCGATTTCGCGGTGGGCGGCTGGGTCGTGCTGGGCGGCTATCTCGGCTACTACATGGGTGCCGGACTGGGTGTCGACGGATTCCTGGCGATCCCGGTGGCCTTCGTGCTGTTCGGCGCCATCGGCTATCTGATCGGGCCGATCCTCTACAATGTCCGCAACAGCCGCACGGCGCGGCCGGAATTGATGGCGCTTGCGTTGACCTTCGGCCTGTTCACGCTGCTGCGCGGCGGCATGCTGACCGCGTGGGGCTTCAATACCCACAGCGTGCCGACCGTGTTGAGCGGCGAGAGCCTCGCCGTCGGGCCCGTGACGGTGCCACTGATCCGCGTGGCCGCGGCGGTCTTCGCGATCGCCATCGCCGGCGGACTGTTCCTGTTCCTCTACCGCACCCGCTATGGGTTGGCGATCAGAGCGACGGCTGAAAACCGGCAGAACGCCGCACTGATGGGCGTCAACATCCGCCGCCTCAGCGCCACTGTTTACGGGCTCTACGCAGGCATCACTGCCATGGCCGGCGTACTAATGGGTGCAATCTTTTCAGTGAACCCGGAAGTCGGCCTGCGCTATACTCTGTTCGCATTTTTCGTGGCTGTGCTTGCCGGCTTGGGCTCCGTCGGCGGTGCCCTCGTCGCCGCGCTGCTGCTCGGCGTCATCGAAGCCTTCGTCGCGACCTATGTCGGGTCGAGCTATTCGCTGCTGGCGATCTTCGGCACCCTATTCCTCGTCCTTCTCGTGTCTCCGCGCGGGATCCTGCGGCACGGCTTGTGAGGCGGGACATGAAGCCAAGCTGGGCCGGCCTCCTCCTGCTGATCGCCGTGATCGTTGTGCTGGCGCTGCTGCCGATGCTGGTCAACAACTACTGGCTGCGCATTGCCACTGGCGCGCTGATGTGGGCGGGGCTGGCCTGCTCTTGGAACATGCTCGGCGGCTATGCCGGCTACATCAATTTCGGCCATTCGGCCTTCTTCGGGCTCGGCGCCTATGTTACGGCGCTGCTGATGGGCGACAGGCTCGCCTGGCCCTTCTTCGCCACCCTCCCGGCCGGTATCGTGGTGACGGCGCTGTTTGCCATCATCATCGGCGCGCCGACGCTGCGCCTGCGCGGCGCCTATTTCGCCATAGCCACCTGGGCCTTCGCCGAGGTGCTCATACAGTTCGCCTCGGTGATGGACTTCACCGGCGGCATCGGCGGCATTGGGCTGCCGCCCTTTCTTGACGAGCGCTTCTTCTACTTCGCCATGTTCGGCGCGGCTGCGCTCACCTATCTCATTACGTGGGCGCTGTTCGAGCGCTCGCGTTTCGGGCTGAAGGTCAAGGCGCTGCGCGATCATGAGCCGGCGGCCGAGGCTATCGGTATCAACACTTCGCTGGTCAAGCTGCAGACCTTCGTGCTCAGTGCCGTCACCGCCTCGGTATTCGGCGCGATCTTCGCCTACTGGGTCACGTTCATCAATCCGAAAAGCGTCTTCGGCGGCGACATCACCGATCAGATGGTGGTGATGGTGCTGCTGGGCGGGCTGGGCAGCCTGTGGGGGCCGGCATTGGGCGCTGTGGCGCTCTTTGTCGTAAACCGCATCATCTGGATGTACTGGGGTGACACCGCCTTCTATATCGCCATATTGGGCGCGGCCATCGTGCTGGTGGTGCTGTTCCTGCCAAACGGCATCGCCGGCCTGTTTTCGAGGCGCGTGGCCAAGTCTGGCGCCGTGCTGGACAAGGCGGTCGGCAATCTTGTCGGCGGCGGCCCGGGACGGCCCAGTTGAGCGCCGCCGAGGGCAAAACGGCTGGCACCGGCAAGCCTATTCTCGTCGTGCGCGAACTCCACTGCCATTTCGGCGGCATCAAGGCCGTCAACGGTGTCTCCCTTGACGTCGGTCGGCGCGAGATCGCCGGCCTGATCGGACCTAACGGGTCTGGCAAGTCGACTCTGTTCAACCTAATATCGGGCACGGTGACGCCGGATCGTGGCCAGATCCGCTTCGACGGTCACGAAATCGGCGGCCGAAAGGCTCACGCGATCGCGCGGCTGGGGCTTGCTCGCACCTTCCAGATTCCGGCCATGTTCGACAATATGAGCGTCACCGAAAACCTGCTGGCGGCTGCGGCCGAGGGCCACTGGCAGGGCGCGCGCGAACGGGCGGCCGATACGCTGGCGCTGCTCAAGCTGGAGCATGTCGCAGACAACCGCGCATCCGATCTTTCGGGCGGCCAGCAGAAACTGCTGGAGTTCGGGCGCGTTGTGATGCGCCAGGCCTCGCTCATTCTGCTCGACGAGGTGACGGCGGGCGTGCATCCCAGCATCCGCAGGATCATCGTGGATGCCATCGCGCGGCTGCGCGAGCGCGGCACCACCGTCCTGGTCATCGAGCACGACATGGAAATGGTGCGGAACGTGTGCGACCGCATAATCGTCATGGATGCGGGCCGTGTCGTGGCCACAGGGCCTTTCAACGACATCGTTCGCAATTCGGAGGTTATGCAGACCTATCTGGGGCGGCCGCAATGAGCACCACGCTCACCACCGACAACATCGTTACCGGCTACGGCAAGCAGGAGATCGTCCATGGCGTCTCGCTGAGCGCGGAAGCTGGCAAGATTACCTGCATCTTCGGGCCGAACGGCAGTGGCAAGTCGACCCTACTCAAAGCCATTGTCGGCGCGCTGCCGGTGTGGAGCGGCACGGCGAGCCTGGGCGAATCAACACTCTCCAACCTTGCCGTCCATGAAGTGGTGCGCCAGGGGCTGGTGTTGATGCCGCAGGGCGGCGGTGTGTTTCCGCGCCTGACAGTGACGGAGAATTTGCGCATGGGTGGCTACGCCATCGCGGACCGGCGGATAGTCGAACAGCGCATCGAGGCGCTGATCGAGCAATATCCCTCTTTGGCACGGCGGCGCCGTACCGCGGCCGGTTCGCTTTCGGGCGGCGAGCAGGCAATGCTTGCGCTGGCGCGGGCGCTGGTTTCGGAACCGCGCTTCATTCTGCTGGACGAGCCTTCCGCCGGATTGTCGCCGGCCATGGTCATCGAGACGCTCGAACGCATTACCACCCTCACCGCGCACGGCATCGGCATTGTGATGGTGGAGCAGAACATCCGCGAGGCGATGCCGATTGCGGACAAGCTTTACATCCTGGCGGCCGGCGAAAAGCGCTTCGAGGGGACGCGTCGGGACGTGCGCGACGACCGGCAGATCATGGAAATCTATATGGGGGGAGCGTGAGAGAAGCGGTCGACACCCCAGCGCGAGTTTGCAAGTGCCAAATGTGGCTTGGCGGCTAATTGTAGGAAGGCGGTCATTTTCGGCAGTCAATTGGGAGAATGATCAGGCTGAGATCGGTTGTCGTACAGAAGTTCAAGCCTGCTGCTCAGAACCTGAACACTCGCCTATGGCCGACTTGGCGAGACCCTTTGTGTCGAGCAACATTTCCGGTCTCATATCCAACTCCCGCCGTTCGTTTGCCGAAGATCTCGCCGAAAAAGGGAATGTTCAGATCACCGGCCCGGCGCTTCGCCGAAGGCACCGGCAGGATTGCCAAGACGGACCGGCTCCTTGGCGAGTGGCCATGGGAATCTCGCCACACTTGTCACTCCAGTGTCGATGTCCGATCCTATTCTATCGCACGAGCAGCCAACTGGTTTACAATTGCTCCAACTGTCGCAACTATGGAGGAAGCCGATGCAAGAGGCCCTCGTCGTCCGCCGCGAGACACACATCCCGGCGCCCCCCGCTGCGCTGTTTGCCCTCCTGACCGATCCGGAGAAGATCCTGCGCTGGATGGGAACGGAGGCGCAGCTCGAGCCGCAGCCCGGCGGGCTCTATCTCGTCAATGTTACCGGGGCTCGCGTCGCTCGCGGCTCCTTCCGGGAGGTGGTGCCGGTGCACCGTCTGGCATACAGCTTCGGCTGGGAAGAGAGCGATGAGGTGCCGCCGGGATCGAGCCTGGTCGAGATCGATCTGATCGAGCAGCCGGACGGAACGCTGCTGCGCCTGACCCACACCGGCCTGCCCAATGCCGAGCAATGCGCCGGCCATGCGGAGGGCTGGGCTCATTACCTCGGCAGGCTGGGCGAGGTTGCAGCCGGGCGTGATCCCGGCCCGGATCCCAAATACGGCCACACGGGCAGGGGGTGACGGCCTTCCGCGCTCGATATCGCCGCCCGTGAGCCCGTTGCAATTTGACGGCGGACGCCGGCTCGCAGGGCGTGTCGAACCCGGCGCCATCGAGGATCGGACCGTACCAGCGCCGGGGGGCGGGGGGAGGATAGATCGGCGGGCCGGCTGCGCATCGTCACGGCGCGGATGACAGGCCGGGCGCGGTGGCCGCATAATCGCACCATGGATCTGCCCGCGCCTCTCGCCTGGCTGGTGGACGAGGCCGGCGCCTCGGCCGCCCCCGACCGGTTTCTGGCCGAGCTCGGCGGCCGACTTCTGGCCGACGGCCTGCCGCTGGCCGGCGGCGCGCTGACGCTCGCGGTGCCGCATCCCATCATCACCCGCCGCACCTGGCTTTGGCGGGCGGAGACCGGGGCAGTGATCGAGGCGCTGGGCTTCGCCGGCGGTCCGCTCGGCCAGGCCGGGCGCGACTGGCTGGCGGAGCTCGGCCCGGTGCAGGAGGGCCCGGTTGGCCGGGCGCCGGATAGTCCGGTGCTGGGCTGGGCCGGAACCCGGCCGTTCGGCCCCGCCGAGGCTGCCCGGCTGCGCCAGGCCGCGCGCTTCGCCGCGGCGCCCCTTGCCGCACTTGCGGCGCGGGCGGCGCTGACAGCGCTGCTCGAGGCTTATCTCGGCCGGCGCAGTGCCGCCCGGGTGCAGGGCGGTGCCCTGCGCCGCGGCACCGGAGAAACCATTCACGCCGCGCTGCTCTATGCCGACCTGCGCGGCTTCACCGCCCTGTCCGAGGCAACCGAGCCCGCGGCGGTGATCGCCGCGCTCGACGCCTGGTTCGACCGCGTCGCCGGTGCGGTGCACGCCTTCGGGGGCGAAGTGCTGAAATTCATCGGCGACGGCGTGCTGGCGATTTTCCCGGTCACCGCTGCGCCGGCCGAGGCCTGCGAGGCGGCGCTGCGCGCCGTCGTCGCCGCCCGCGCCGGCATGGCCCATCTCGATGCGGGGCGGCAGGCGCAGGGCCTGCCGCGGCTGCCGTTCGGCGCGGCGCTGCATCTCGGCGAGATGCTGTGGGGCAATATCGGCGCCGTCGACCGGCTGGATTTCACCGCCATCGGCCCCGCGGTCAACCTGGTCAGCCGGCTGGAGGGGCTATGCCGGCCGCTCGGCCGCTCGGTGCTGATCTCGGGCGCGGTCGCCGCCGAGACCACCACACCGCTGGTGCCGCTGGGCGAACACGTGCTGCGCGGCATCGCGGCGCCCTGCACCGTCTTCACCCTGCCGGATGCGTAATCGCGGTCCTGCGGGGCGGCGGCGTCAACCGCAGATTTCGTTAGCTTGATTTTGGCCATCTAGTCGTCTCCGAACGTCAAAAACTAGGAGCAGAATAGGGGCACTCAGACCCACTGCTCCGGGCTACTGCCGCGTGCTAGAGAAAAGGTCGAAGGCTCAAGAACGCAAGCTAAGTCCTTGCATCGTAGTGGCTTTTCGCATTTTTACTTGCAAACGGCGGACATGAACTTAGACGAAATTGGCGGGCTCTTAGTCGGCTTCCGCCCCCTTCGGCATCTTCATCCGGTACGGTTTCATCAAAGATGATCGATCAGACAACATCCATCAGCCTGCGGCGCCTCGACGCCATGATCGTCACTTGGGGGGAAGGCCGGACTGGCGCCCTGAGCATTTGTGGCGCAACTGCGACGCATGGCATGTGCATGGAATGGCGCGAAGACACCGTCCTCGGGCAAGGTGCGGCAACGCTATCATGTCACGATGATAGCCATCAATTCGCTCTTCTGCCGTGCAGACTTTGGTCTTCCGCTTGATTGGCGCGAACGCGACTTCCTATTCCAAGCGCGCTCGAATGCTTAGGCTCAGGTTTAAGGTGGCGGCGCATTGCGGTCTGGGCAATCAAGGGTTGAGCCTTCCTCACATGGAGAAGGCTGATCGCCAACGCCGCCATAACGTTCAACGAGTTTTGCGAATCCGTAGGCGAAGGCGGAAAGAAGCGCCAGGATAACCACTATTCGGATGGCCATAGGGGATCGTAACAGGATCCCACATTGGATGTCGCAATTCCTCCGCTGCCGGTAGTGCGTCAGTTTGAAATTTGACCTTTGCCGTGTCGCATCCGGTCCCGGCTCCTATATGCTTAGCGGAGGTACGCAGGAGACGTGGGTCATGAGCGTGACGTCTGGTAAGCCCGAGCATGTCGCTACCGCTTTTGCGAACGCTTGGAACCGGCATGACATGGATGAGTTTGCGTCTCTGTTCGCTTCCGATGCTAAGTTCGTTAACGTCGTAGGTGTTTGGTGGAAGAACCGATCCGAGATCGAAGCGGCGCACCGAGCCACCCATGACACCATGTTTCGGGATAGCCGATTAGAAGGCGATATCTCGTCGGTTGTGGAATTGGCTCCGGGGCTTGCTGCTGTTCATTACACTTGGACCCTAACAGGAGCATTTGCTCCTAACGGCTCCCCGGCCGGGGTTAGGAAAGGCATATTGCTTCTGATTGCCCAAGAAGGGCAGTCGGGATGGCGAATCAAGGTGGCTCAGAACACGGATATTGTTCCAGGCGCAATCGCCCCAGCCGGCTCGAAAGGCTAGCTCGCGCCAACCGGAGGCGGAACAGGGCGTCCACCAGCGAGTCTGACCACCAATACGTATGCGTGTCGGAATGCCGAATTCGACTGCTTTGATCCTCATCACCGAGGCCGTCAGCGCCACGCGTGCCGAATTCCTGGTCTTCGCCAAGGCCCATGGCGCCATGGACCTGAGGGTACCGCCCGAGGTGCGCGTCGTTGCGAAAGTGCCTGTCCTCAGCTCAGGCAAGCTCGATTTCCCCGCCGTGACCAAAATGGTGAGCGGCGAAGACATGAAAACCCGAGCGGCTTGACAATAGCTGACTGAGGAAGTCGGCCTGTTTGCCCAATCACATGCAACTAAGGTCGTCTTGGCTCAAAGGTAGCCTTTGGCCGAGGTCGGTTCTGAATTGAAGCCGGCCTACATCTATCACGAAGTGAACGGCAGTTTTGCGCTTCAATATCGGCCGCAGAGGCGGATTTTGCTTTCGCCCAAAAGCAGACATCGCAGCTGACCATGCTGAAGGTCGCGCTCGCACCACCTGCCGACCTCAGCACCTCTAAGCGCAAACGTCTGGTGTAATGGCTGATGCGCGCGCTCGTAGGGCATCTCGCTGTTACATCGCCGTGACAAAAGCACCGCCACGGTGGCGTCAACCGGTTACACAGGACAGGAAATATCTCCGGCCTTCTGGGAGTGACGTGTCAACGTCTCCAGAGTCTGCGTAGGCGCGGCGACTGGAACGCTCCACGCCTCGCAAGCCGGATAGCGAAATCTCGTGAAGGCAAGGTCAAGCTGCGTTCTCCGTTCTGTATCGGCAACGGCCAGCGACTGGGAAAGATGGATACGATGCACGTGGGGCGTCAGGAAGTTGGCAGGACCCGGACGCGGGGCGGCCCCCGTGCAGGCGCTTGGCTTGCCGGTGCAATGACCACGCAGCGCCACCTCGCAGCGATCCTGGCTTGCGACGTGGTCGGTTATTCGCGCCTGACGGAGCGCGACGAGCGCGGCACGCTCGAGCGGCTGAAGATGTACCGCAAGGACCTCCTCGAACCGCTGGTCACTGAGCACCAGGGTCGGATTGTCAAGCTCACCGGCGACGGGATGCTGTGCGAGTTCGCGAGCGTCGTTAACGCGGTGACCTCGGCGATGGCGATCCAGCAGGCCCTGGCAGAACACGAGGCGGAGAGGTCCGAGGAAGAGCGGATTCGCTTGCGCATCGGCGTCAATCTCGGCGACGTGGTCTGCGAGGAGGACGGCGACCTCTACGGTGACGGGGTCAACATCGCCGCCCGACTCGAAAGCATCGCCGATCCCGGCACCGTGGTCGTCTCGGGCACCGCCTACGACCACCTTCAGGGCAAGCTCGATTGCGGCTTCACGCCGCTCGGCAACCTGCGCCTCAAGAACATCGAGCGGCCCGTGCGCGCCTACCGCGTCGAGACCGACGCCAGCGCCTCGGTGGCTGCACCGCCTCCCTTGCCCGAGAAACCCTCGATCGCGGTTCTGCCTTTCACCAACATGAGCGGCGACCCCGACCAGGAATACTTCGCCGACGGGCTGGTGGAGGACATCATCACGGGATTGAGCCGGGTGAACTCCTTCTTCGTCATCGCCCGCAACTCGTCCTTCACCTACAAGGGCCGGGCGGTGGACCTGCGCCAGGTCGGGCGCGAGCTGGGCGTCCGCTACGTGCTAGAAGGCAGCATCCGCAGAGCAGGATCGCGGGTGCGCATCAGTGGACAGTTGGTGGACGCGATCAGCGGACATCATGTCTGGACCAACCGCTTCGAGGGCGACGTGAGCGACATCTTCGACCTGCAGGACAAGGTGACCGAGAGCGTCGTCGGCGCAGTCGAACCGAGCATCCGGCTGGAGGAGATCAAGCAGGCGCGCATGAAGCCGACCGAGTACATCAGCGCCTACGACCTCTACCTTCGCGCGCTGCCGCGCTTCTACAGCATGACGCGCGAAGGCTTTGCCGACGTGCGCCGGCTCACCAACGAGGCGCTCAGCATCGACCCTGGCTTCAACTTGGCGAAGGCACTCGGCGCCTATATCCGCAGCCTATCCGTGAGCCAGTGCTGGCACGAGCCCGACGATATCCGAGTCGCCGCGCGCATGGCGCGAGAGGTACTGGCGGAAGCGCGCGACGATCCCACGACCCTGCGCTTCGCCGCGCAGGTGATCGCCTACAGCGCGAAGGACTACGAGATGGCGTTGCGCACGATCGAGCGATCCCTGCTGCTCAACCCCAATTCGGCGCAGGGCCATACGGGCAGCGGCTGGGTGAACGCACATTCCAGCCGCCCGCTCGTCGCCATCGAGCACTTTCACAGGGCAATGCGGCTGAGCCCGGTCGACCCCGAGAAGGGCATCGCGCTCTCCGGCATCGGGATGAGCTACCTGATGCTCGAGCGCTACGAGGAAGCGCTGGCATGGGGAGAACGCGCGCTGCACGAGATGCCGAACTACGGCTCCTCGCACCGGGTGGTGATCATGGCGCTGGTCAAACTCAACCGGCTGGACGAGGCGCAGGCGGCGGCGCGGCGGCTTATGAAGGCATTCCCGACCTACACGCTCACCCTGCAGAGACAGATCAACCCGTGGCTGGACGAGGTGTTCGCCGAGCGTTACGTCGAGGCGCTGGGCATCTCCGGCGTGCCAGAGTGATCGTCGCGGTTGCAAAGATGCCCGGCGAGGCGACGTTCCCTTGACCCGCGTCGCTTCTGGAAGGCCAGTTCTCTGGCGGCTTGTCTTAGGACTGAGCGCGTAGAGCAGCCGTGAACAGCGGGCGAGCTCTCTGTTGAATTCGCGTCGAACTTCCGGTTTCGATCCGCTTCTTATAAGGCAACAGGCAACCTCCGGGCGGTTCAGATCCTGCTTGGGCACACCGAGATCGAGAATACGGTTCGCCATCCGGATGTCGAGATCGGGGACGCGCTCACACTCGCCGAGGGAACCGAGATCTGATCACGACGGCCTCTCGACTTCGCCGAGAGGCCATCATGTTCTGAAAAGCCAGCGGTCAGTTACGGGGCTGGATTTCAGCAGTGCGCCGCATCACAGCTGTTCGGCAGGGAAGATGGTCATCCCGAAAGCCGCCGGTCCACTGTCGCCCATCAAAAGCGGAACTATGCGGCGTTGAGGCGCTAGGCGAGTTTGCGCCTCGTCTCGGCCGTTGCGACGAGCTCTGCCACTTCCTGAAAGCGCACGCTAACGGCGATCACAAGCCAGATCCGGCCGAGCACCCAGAAGGAAAGCGCCGACCGGAGCAGCAGCCAGAGATGCGGTGTTGGCATTTTCAGGCCCCCTGAATTCGGCCCGGCTAAGTTTGATGGAAAAGTTCGAACAGGCGCCAGGCATTGATCGGCAGCAGAATCAGTTCCAACAGGCTCAGGGATAAGCTGCCGATGAGGGCGCCATAGGCAAAGCACAAACAGCTCAGCACCGCCGTGATGTGCAGCCACAGCATGGCTTTCATTGAGTAGGTGAGAACGGTGGAGAAGCTTCCGAGGAAGCCGATCGTCTCGGTCCAGATCATGATCATGTGCAGCCGGCGGGCCTTGGTCAGCCGGCGAAGCCGCCGTCATCGAGAAAACGTCTCCGCGTCCGCCGTTCCTCTCCTGGTCGCGGCTGGCACTGACCACGACCGGGCATTGGCCCCGGCTGCGCACATGTCCCTCAAAAGTCTGCGCCATGGCGGAGAAGTAACGATTGTCGTGGATGGGCAACATCAGTCCGACCAGGCCCGATCGCGAGCCTCCCAAGCCCCGCGCCTGCAGATTGGTAGTGTACTGGTGGCGTTCGGCGAGGTTGAGAATTGTTTCCGCCGCCGCAACCCGATGGCGCTTGCACGGCGATACGCTTCCTTCACCGGCCCGATAATCACGGCGAACTCGGAGCCAATGCCTCGATCGACAGCCAATACGCGGCGTCAAGACGATAAGGCGATCCGGCTCGGCACGATCCGGCTGCGCTTGCGCCCGTTCCGGCCCGCTCGCATGCGATCAGCCCGCTGGCCGACAAGGCGAAGGTGCGCCGCGATACGTGAGTCTGGTCGCATCGATCCACGGAATGAATGCTTGACCTCAAGTTAACTTCAGCTTGTACCAATGGGTTGTATGGATTGAAGGAGTATCGTCAATGCTGACCAACATTGATCTTCAGGGACTTCGTGTAGCAGTCACCGGCGGCACGTCCGGCCTAGGACTGGCGCTTGTCCGGCAGCTTGCCAGAGAGGGTGCGTTCGTCGCCTTCGTTGCCCGCACTGCCGCGAACGTCGAACGCATCGCTGACGAGACGGGCGCACATGGCATCGTCGGCGACGTCGGCAAAAAGGACATCTACCCGATCGCGTTGCAGGTCACCGCGAGCCTAGGCGGGCTCGACGTTCTGATCAACAATGCGTCGAGCCTCGGGCCCGTTCCACTGGCGCTCCTTGCCGATACCGAGTGCGAAGAGCTGGAAAAAGCGCTCGCGGTCAACCTCGTCGGCGCGTTCCGGCTGACGAAAGCACTGTTCGGTGCACTTGCCGCGTCCGCGCGCGAGGGCCGTGGCGCGCTGGTGATCAACATCTCCAGCGACGCGGCGGTGAACGCTTATCCCGGCTGGGGCGCGTATGGTGCGAGCAAGGCCGCTCTTGCTCACCTGACGGCGATTTGGGACGAGGAGGCGAAGGCCGACGGCATCCGGCTCCTCGCGCTCGATCCCGGCGATATGGACACCCCGCTGCACGCGCTGGCGCTTCCTAACGCCGATCCGTCGACATTGAAGCGTCCCGACCTGGCTGCTGCCGAGATCATCGAAAAAATGCTCGATACGTTGCCGGCCGGCGCAACACTTCTCGCCGAGACACGCGGATGATTGCCGCCGACCGTCCGGATCGGCGCGCCGCCAGGCTGCTCGTCGTGGAGGCGGACGGCGCGACGCGCGACCTGTCGCGCACTGAACTCGCGATACTGTTCGATGCCGGCGATCTGGTCATCGCCAATGACGCCGCGACCTTGCCTGCCAGCTTGCGCGGCACGCACCTTCCCAGCGACGAGGCGATCGAGATCCGCCTGGCAGGCTGGCTGACATTTCCCGACCCAACCAACTTCCTGGCGATTGCCTTCGGCGCGGGCGATCACCGAATGCGCACGGAAAATCGGCTGCCTCCGCCCCCGCTATCACCAGGCGATCACCTCCGGCTCGGCCGGCTTGAAGCCGTCATAGAGTGCCTTCTCGACCATCCTCGCCTTCTCGAGTTGCGCTTCCCAGGCGACCGCGCAGCGGTGCTTGCAGGACTGGCGCAGCACGGCCGGCCGATCCAATATGCGCATGTTCGCGAACCGTTGGCACTTTGGAATGTCTGGACGAAGATTGCCGCCGGGCCGGTGGCGTTCGAGGCGCCATCGGCAGGCTTCGCACTCAACTGGCGCACGCTCCAGGCCTGGCGTCGGCGAGACGTGGGCTTCGCAACACTCACGCATGCCGCGGGCGTGTCTTCCACCGGGGACCCCGCTCTCGACTTGCGCCTCCCTCTCGACGAGCCGTACCGCATTCCCGAGCGCACGGCGGCGCAGGTCGCGCGGGCGAAGCTCCGCGGAAGCCGCATCATCGCAATCGGCACGAGCGTGGTGCGCGCGCTTGAGGCAGCTGCCAACCCCGACGGCAATGTGCGTGCCGGAAATGGCATTGCGACAGGGCGTATCGCGCTGGGCACGCCACTTCGCGTGGTCGATGCGATTCTAACAGGCGTCCACCAGCCCGGCGAAAGCCATTTCGAGCTCCTGCGAGCCTTTGCCGACGATGCCCTGCTCGCCAAGGCCTCCGCAGCCTTCGCCGAGCACCGATATCGCACGCATGAATTCGGCGATTCCATGCTGCTCAATCGCCAACGGCTGGATCGATCACGCGAACAGAAGCGACTGAAGTGCGCGAAACGAAGCCTCAACTCTAGGCGATCCGATGATCTTGGTTTTCCAGCCTTTCGAAAATGACATTTTGATTAAGTAATTCATCTAAAACAACTATTTTTGACACCAGTAACTTCGACTCTAGGGGTCCGGAGTTCGAATTTCGTCGCCGGGAGTCACGCGCGAGCTGCGGCTGAGACGCGGATAGGCCCGCGCCCTGCGCCGCCCAGCGGTGATCGCCACCACTGCCTATTCGCCGCGCCAGGGGCTGAGCCGGGACCGACGATGGCGGTATTCAAATTGACGCTAATACAATATTGCCTACGCTCCAACGTTGGGCGAAAGTGTGCGCCGAGAGGCAGGAGGCCATAGTTGGCTTTAGCTTAGACCTTGCCCAAATCACGAGAGAATACCTTGCAGCTCGTGAACCGGCTCAAGGCAGCAGCTTGTGCTTCAGCCTAGGCGGAAGATGCCAGGTGGATCGTCTCTTCCACTGTAACGTTGCGTGGTTGGGAAGCAATTCGGCAAGCCTTTTCACAGAACGAAGACAGAGATCTCGCTTGCGCAATACAGGAACTCAGCAATTACCCTGATGTTTGGGCAGGATGCCTTCGATGCGCCATGACGACCAGGAAACTGGGAGGCGACGCGTGAAGTCTTGGTAAGGGCAGCTGGCACGTAGTGGTGGTGTCGACGATCGGCTGAACGCCCGGGCTCCAGACAGTGTCGAGGAGACAGCGGATGAGGCAACTCGAATTTTTCTATTTCCTTGGGAGTGGTTATGCATACCTCTCCGTCATGCGTATCGGCCCTTTGGCGAGGGACGCTGGCACGCGATGAACGGGAATGTTTGATATGACAACGTTGACAGTGACGACAAGGGGACAGGTAACGTTCCGCAAGGACGTGCTGCAACATCTGGGCATCAAGCCGGGCGAGAAGATCGAGCTTGATCTGCTGCCCGACGGTCGGGCAGAATTGAAGGCGGCACGCGCGAAGGGGTCGTTCCGGGACCTCCACGGCTTCCTCAGAGGCAAGACGAACGGCCGGGCGCTCAGCATCGAGGAGATCAACGAGGCGATAGCGGAAGCGGGCGCCGCGGCCGGGTCCGGCAAGGAATGAGGGTTACGGCCGACACGAATGTGCTTCTGCGCGCCTATGTCGCCGATGATGAGGGGTAGGCAGCCATTGCGGTCGACCTGCTGGCCAAAGCGGACATCGTGGCCGTGAGCTTGCAGGCCTTGTGCGAGTTCGCCTGGGTTCTGGCCCGGCAATACCAGACAGAGCGCGAAAATATTGCCGCGGCGATCCGGGCGTTGCTGAACACCGCGAATGTTGTAGTCAACCGGCCCGCAGTTGAGGCAGGGCTGTCAGTCCTCGATGCCGGCGGCGATTTCGCGGACGGCGTGATCGCTTTTGAAGGCGGCTGGCTTGGCGGGGAGACTTTCGTCTCGTTTAATCGGAAGGCCGTCAAACTGCTTTCGGCGCAGGGACAATCCGTACAGCTTCTTTTCTAACGTTTCCGCGGTGGTCTTTCGCCCTGTGCTGTCCGTCTTTAGAGGCTGCTGCGAGCAATCGGATTCAGTCTGCGGTTCGGATGTCAGATCAAGAATGGCGCGGTGAGAGCCGATAATCGCCGATAGATGGGTTGTGGAAATCGTTAGAAATTTCCCAACTACGAGGCCGACTTGGTCGCGCAGATCGCGTAGCGATGCTGCGTCGAGCGTTCCAGCGCCCTGAGGAAGTTCATGTGCCGTGCCTGCGCGCGATGAATCGCGCCGAGCCGGGTGTCGACCACCGGTATCTCGAAGCCAGCCTCCACGAGAAGCGCGCAAACCTCGTCCGCTTTGGCGCCGTGCGAAAAGTGCAGCCGCGAAAGGATGCTGCGATGGCGGTCCGCCATCGCCTGATCCAGTCCGTGGACCGGCTCGCCTGTCCGGCCAATGGCCCTTTCCAGGACTTGTCGCAGAGAGGTTACCCAGGTCTTACTGACGAAATCACCATCAATGATCAGCAGCCGTCCGCCAGGCTTGAGCAGCGAGAACCATTCGGCGAACGCCGCTCGCGGATCCACCAACGTCCAGACGAGATGACGGGTGACGAGGACGTCATAGCTTTCTCCTTTTTCAAGGGTGCGCTCGGCGTCGCCGACCAGGAACCGGATGCCGCTTTCCCTCTGCGTCGCCTTTGCACGCGCGCGGGCAAGCATGGTCTCTGACCAATCGAGCCCGGTCACGGCATAACCCAGGTCGTGCATGAGATGGGATACGACCCCGGTGCCGCAAGCGAGGTCGAGCGCGCGACGCCCATCCCCGCGCCCCAAATGCTTGAGCATCAGCCTGTGCCAGGCCAAGCGTTCCCGCTGTGAGAAGATTTCATGCCCCACCGAAAGGTCGAATGTTCCGGCGCGCGTCGACCAATAGTCGCGTATCTCGTCCCGCAGCGAATAATTGGGCTCGCCCGCCATTTCAGACCCCTTGTCGTCGCACCAGTCTGGAATGGCTCTAAAAGATATTTCTTGAGAATTGAAGTCATCTTTTATAAGCCACCCTCTGGCTAGTCCACTTCAAGAGAGGGCGCGATGAATTTCGGAAGGATCCCAGCAGGGACGATGGCGGCCGCTATCGTCGCCCTGTCGATGACGCTGGCCGCCAGGGCCGAAAGGGTTGCAGTGACTGACATCACGGGCCGCCAGGTCGAGGTGAACGTCCCGGTCGAGAAGGTAATCCTGGGTGAGGGCCGGCAGGTCTATCTCGTCGCGGCACTCGACACCGAGGATCCGTTCAAGCGCATCGCTGGCTGGCGCGAGGATTTCAGCCAAGCGGATCCGGACAATCACGCCGCCTATCTCGAAAAATTCCCCAGGATGGCGGAGATCCCAACTTTTGGCGGCTTCAAGGACGGTACTTTCGACGTCGAGCAGGCCGTCTCGCTCAAGCCCGACGTCATCCTGATGAATATCGAGTCGAAGCAGGCTACGGAAGACGGCAAGTATATCGAGAAGCTCGCCGCCGCCGGCATTCCGTTGGTCTATGTCGATTTCCGCGAGCGCCCCTTCACCAACACCGAACCCAGCATGCGCCTGTTCGGCAAGCTGTTCGGCAAGGAGGAGCGCGCCGAGGAATTCATCACCTGGCGCGCCGCCGAGATCGCGCGCGTTACCGATGTCATCGAGAAGGCCAAGCCGGAAAGGCCCAAGGTCCTCATCGAACGCGCCGGCGGCTATTCCGACGACTGCTGCATGAGCTTCGGCGACGACAATTTCGGCAAATTCGTCGAGATGGCAGGCGGCGACAACATCGCCAAGGACATCATCCCCGGCACGTTCGGCACGCTCAATCCCGAACAGATCATCGCATCCGACCCGGATCAGATCATCGTCACCGGCGGATGGTGGGAAGCCTATGTGCCGGGCGGTGCCTGGGTCGGCGTCGGGCCCGGCCGTGATCAGGCAGAGGCGCTGCGCAAGCTGAAGGCGCTGACCGAGCGGCCGGCGCTGACCGGCGTGAAGGCCGTCGAGGATGGCGCGGTGCATGCCATCTGGCATCAGTTCTACAACAGCCCCTATCAGTTCGTGGCCATCCAGCAGATGGCGAAGTGGCTTCATCCGGATCTTTTCGCCGATCTCGATCCCGAGGCGACCTTCAGGGAGTTGCACGAGAAATTCCTGCCCGTCGCATATAGGCCCGGCCACTGGGTCTCGCTGACCGATGTCGATTGAATCGACGGCCGTCAGCACCGCGCTCGACAGCACCGATGGACGAGGGCGTTACCGCGCTCTCGTCTGGCGGCGGCAGTTGATCCTTGCCGGCCTCGGCGCTGCCCTGCTCTTCAGCCTGTGCGTCGACCTTGCGGTCGGTCCCGCCCGCTACGGACTTGGCGAGGTCGTGCGGGCGCTTGTGTTTCCCGACACGGTGCCGCAGCAGGTGCGCGTGGTGCTCTGGGACATCCGCATGCCGGTGGCCCTGATGGCCATTGTCGTCGGGGCAGCGCTCGCCGTGGCCGGCGCGCAGATGCAGACCATCCTCAACAACCCGCTGGCGAGCCCCTTCACGCTCGGCATATCCGCCGCCGCGAGCTTCGGCGCCGCGCTTGCACTTGCCTTCGGCGTGAGGCTAGTCCCCGCCGCGGTAGAGTATGTTGTGCCGATCAACGCCTTCGTGATGGCGATGCTGGCGGCCTTCCTCATTCACGTGCTGAGCGTAAAGCGCGGCGTCAGCGCGGAGACCATCGTGCTGCTCGGCATCGCGCTGGTTTTCACCTTCAACGCGCTGCTCGCGCTCGTCCAGTTTTTCGCGTCGGCGGAAGCGCTGGCGGCGGTCGTCTTCTGGACAATGGGCAGCCTCACCAAGGCCACCTGGCCGAAGCTTGCAGTCACCACATTCATTCTCCTCGCAGTCTTACCCATTTTCGCCCGGCGCGCCTGGGCGCTGACGGCGTTGAGGCTCGGTGAGGACAAGGCGGCCAGCTTCGGCGTCAAGGTCGGTCGCCTGCGGCTCGAGACGCTCATCCTGGTGAGCCTCCTCGCCGCCGTTCCCGTCGCCTTCGTCGGCACCATAGGTTTTATCGGCCTCGTGGGCCCGCACATCGCGCGCATGGTCATCGGCGAGGACCAACGCTTCTTCCTGCCCGCCTCGGCCCTTGCGGGCGCGCTCATCCTGTCGGCTAGCTCGGTCGTCAGCAAGTCGCTTATCGCTGGGACGGTCTTCCCGATCGGCATCGTCACCTCGCTGATCGGCATCCCGTTCTTCATCTCGCTCATCCTGTCCAGCACGAGGCGCTCATGGTGACGATCCGGCTCGAGGCGCTCGGCGCGCGCTACGGCACGAGCCTCCGGCTTCGGGATGTGACGACGCCAGCGTTCGAGGGCGGAGACATCGTGGCCGTGATCGGTCCGAATGCCGCCGGGAAGTCGACGCTCTTCAGGCGCATCGCCGGCCTCCTGCACGGACCGGGAGCAATGCATGTCGAGGGGGCCATTCGCGGGAAGAGCGGCATCTGCTACATGCCACAGGAAACGTCCGCCAACGCGGTGCTCACCGTCTATGAGTCAGTGTTGCTCGCCCGTAAGCAGGGTATGGGCTGGTCTGTGAGCGACGATGATCTGGCTCGCATCGACGAGACACTGGCGGCGCTCGGCATCGCCGACATCGCTTTCCGCAACATTGGCGAGCTTTCCGGCGGCCAGCGGCAACTCGCCAGCCTGGCACAAACGCTGGTGCGCGAGCCGGAGATCCTGCTGATGGACGAACCGACATCAGCACTCGATCTGTCTCGGCAGGTGGAAGTGCTCGGCCTCATGCGGGAACTTGCTCTGGCGCGAGGCATGGTCGTGCTGATCGCCCTGCATGATCTCAATCACGCCCTGCGCTTCAGCGATCAGACAATGGTCATCGCGGACGGCCGGCTGGTCGCATGCGGGTCATCGCCGGCCGTCATCACATCCGATCTGCTGCGGGACATTTATCACCTCAACGCGCGCATCGAGCCGTGCTCGCGCGGCATCGGCCATGTCATCGTGGATGGCGTGGCGGATGCGCGTCGGACGGTCATAATGCCGGCAGCGGAAACCGAATCCGGGATTCGGAGCAGATTCGAAGCGGCAGCCGTTCCGGCCGCGTGACGGCAACCGCATTTTGCCGGTTGATCGACGCGCGCACTGATCGACCTGATCCTCTGACCGCTGGTTGAAGCGCGGCAGCGTGCCTGCATTCAGCTCAAGGCGTGGCCGGCCAATCCATAGACCCAAGGCCCATTGTCTTCCCGGTTCAGAAAGCGGCGCCCTTTGGACATGGTCGTAACGGTCTCGGCAATGCCGAGGCCGCACTGCTGGAGAAACGCGGCAAACACGCCATCCTTCTCGCGGGTGTCGACGCGGGCGAACCGTCCTGCCAGTTCCTTCAGATGCACGGCTGTGAGATGGACCGCATCAAGATCGTTGCGCGCGACCATGGGGCCGATCACGTGACCACGTCCGAACTCGCGACATATGGAATAGCCGACGATCTCGCCGCCGCGGCTCAAAGTGCAGATTGAGGCATCGGCCGCGAGCAACGCGAGCAGCCTCTCGCGGTTTGTCCCAAACGCGCGCGTATCCAGCGCCGTGATCTCCTTCAGCCTGTCGCTCGATAGCGCCTGCAATTGACCGTCCAGGGCCGGCATTGTTGGGAGCGTCTGTGGGACCTCCCCCTGGCGCATGTATACGATCGCCTCGGTCGTGAAGCCGAGTGAGACATAAAGAGGATAGGCAGCATGGGTAGCATTGAGTGCCAAGTTGCGATCGCCGCACTGCTCGAGCACCAAGTCCATGAGCCATCGGCCGCCTCCTTGCGCTTGCGTGCGGGGCGTTGTGATCACTACGCCGATGGTGGCGAAATCGTCCCCGTGAGGAAACCACATCGCGCTGCCGAAAACGCGTCCAATACCATCAACGGCAACAATGCCGCGGCCGGCACGGCGCAGAAAGTCCCAATCCTTCGGCCGATGAGGCCAGCGGACTGAGATCGACAGCGCGTGCAGTAGCTTGACGTCGACATCATCAATGTCCCGCGCGACCAGTTCGAAGGATTTCAGGCGTACTGATCTCTGCATCTCAGTCGATCCGCTCCTTCAACGAATGCGCAAGGCACGCGGTGTTGATCCTGTCATCGATCACCATATCGCGACATGCCCCTTTTGCCGCAGCATTACACGGGAAAGCCAGCAGGTTTCGCTGGTTCGAGGTGCTTTTTCGCAATCTTTGGCCAAAGCACGACGCGATTCGGCAGGGAACACTGCTGCCTACGGATAGGCTGGTTGCACCCGGTGATAGTGTGCAAGCAGATCGGACCGCCATGAACGTTGAAGAAATCCTCGCGACGCTGATTGGATTTCCCTCTGTTGTGGGCACCCCAAACGGCGCGATCGTCGATTGGATCCGCGACTACTGTCAGGCAGCCGGAGCCGAGGTGACGGTTCTACCCGGTCCCGAGGGCGACCGGTCCAACCTTTTCCTCACGATCGGCCCGTGCCAGGGTCGGGGCTACATCATCTCCGGACATATGGATGTCGTCCCGGCCGGCGAGCCGGAATGGAGCTCGGACCCGTTCGTCCTGCGCCGCGAGGGCGGCAGGCTATACGGCCGCGGCACCACCGACATGAAGGGCTTCCTCGCCTGCGCATTGGCCGCACTCCCAGGACTTGCGGCGATGACCCTGCGGCAGCCAGTTCATCTCGCATTCTCCTACGACGAAGAGGCGGGGTGCCGTGGTGTGCCGCATCTCCTAGCCGCGTTGCCGAGCTTATGCGAGAGGCCGCTTGGCGCGATTGTCGGCGAGCCGAGCCGGATGCAGCCTGTGCGCGCGCACACGGGGAAGGCCGCCGCGCGGCTCGAGGTGATCGGGCGATCAGGCCATTCCTCACGCCCCGATCTCGGACTCAATGCCGTGCATGCCATGGCCGGCGTCATCACGCACGCCGTGGCCTACGGCCGATCCCTCGCCGACGGGCCGCTCGATCAAAATTTCGAGCCCCCATATTCTTCCTTGCAGGTGGGCGTCATCGCCGGTGGGCAGGCGGTCAACATCATCCCTGGCCACTGCACTGCCGATATCGAGGCGCGCGCCGTGCCCGGCGTTTCTCCAGCCTCCCTGCTTGAGCCGGTCAAGGCCCGGCTTTTCGCCCTGCGAGACAGCGGCTTCGATGTGGCGTGGCACGAGTTGAGCACCTATCCCGCCCTTGCGCCCGCCAACGGGAGCGAGCTAGCGGCCGTTCTGACGGAGCTGACGGGGCAGGAGCCGCTGACAGCCGTGAGTTACGGCACGGAGGCCGGACTTTATCAGCAGGCCGGCATCGATGCGGTCGTTTGCGGACCCGGCGACATCGGCCGTGCCCATCGTCCCGACGAATATATCGAGATTGGTGAACTCGCCGCTTGCCGGAAGATGATCGAGGGGCTCGGCGCGCGTCTTGCGGCCTGAAGGAAGGGCGGTCACCATGGCGTTTCTTTTCAATTCCGATGCGGCGCGTGCTGCGGTCTTCCGCGAGATCTTTGCGCGCCAGCTCCCGGATCTGGAATTCTTCCATTCCGGGGACGAGATGGAGCCGGAGAAGGTGCGCTATCTCATCACCTGGACGGTGCCGGACGAGATCGCGCGCTACCGCAATCTGGAAGTGCTGTTTTCGATCGGCGCGGGCGTTGACCAATTCAAGCAGGACGTGGTGCCAAGCCATGTGAAGCTTGTGCGCATGGTCGAGGACGGCATCATACGCATGATGCAGGAATACGTCGCGCTCGGCGTGTTGGCGCTCCACCGGGAGATGCCCGCCTATCTCGAGCAGCAGAAAAGATGCCTCTGGCAACCGATTGCCGCTCGACAGGCGGCCGAACGCCGGGTTGGTTTCCTCGGCCTTGGCATGCTGGCCCGCGCAGCTATCGAGCGCTTGGAACCGTTCCAGTTTCCGGTTGCCGGGTGGAGCCGCAGCGAAAGGCGCATAGAGGGCGTCGCCTGTTTTCACGGCACGGACCAACTCGCGGGCTTTCTGAAGCAAACGGATATTCTTGTCTGCCTGCTCCCGCTCACGGAACAAACGCACGGCATGCTCGATGCAGAGTTCTTCGACTTACTGCCCGTCGGGGCGCAGCTGCTGCATGTCGGCAGGGGTCCGCAACTGGACCAGGCCGCGCTGATCGACGCGCTCGACACCGGTCACGTATCTGCGGCGATGCTTGATGTCACCGATCCAGAACCGCTCCCGCAAGACCATCCGCTGTGGTCGCATCCGAAGGTGATGATAACGCCGCACATCGCCTCGGTGACGCAACCGCATACGGCGGCACAATCCGTCGTGGACAATATCCGGCGCCACCGCGCCGGAGAAGAATTGATCGGCCTCGTCGATCGGACACTCGGCTACTAACCAGGAAACATCACATGTCACTTCTGATCACGATCGACACAGTTCCAGACTTCGCGCCGAAGGAGGCATTACCGGCTCCGGAGCGGCTCATTTCGGGCAATCCATCCTTCAAGACCTGGGCGCAGGATGCCTCGAAAGGTGAGAAGGTTCTGACCGGCGTCTGGGAGGCGACGCCCGGCGAGACGCATTCGATCAAGGGCACTATCTACGAGTTCTGCCACATCGTTTCGGGTCTCGTCGAAATCGAGGAGAGGGGCGGTGAGACCAAGACCTACCGCGCCGGCGACAGTTTCGTAATGAAGCCCGGTTTCGTCGGCGTCTGGCGCACGATCGAGACCGTGCGCAAGATCTACGTCTGCGTTTATGATTGAGTTCAGTGCTCAAGGTCGGGCCGAATAGCGCGCGCGGCCGTTCCAGAACAATCGGCTTTCCAGGTTCCGCCTGACGCGATTCGACGCCGTCGGGCGGCTCATCCACGACGGAAAATGCGGCCGGCGGTCCATTATTGTTCCGATGACGCTAGTGCGAATGAGGACCCCCATCAATGAAGACCTACAAGATAGCGCTTATCCCCGGCGACGGCATCGGCAAGGACGTGACGCAGGCGGCATGGCAGGTGCTGCAGGCGGCGGCTAAGCGGGGCGGTTTCGCCCTTGATGACACAAGATTCCCGTGGTCGTGCGCCTACTATCTGGAGACCGGTGCAATGATGCCGTCAGACGGCATCGAGACACTTCGAAAATTCGATGCGATCTATCTCGGCGCCGTCGGCTGGTCCGCGGAAGTGCCCGACTCTGTATCGCTTCACGGACTGCTCCTGCCGATCCGGAAAGGGTTCACGCAGTACGCCAACATACGACCGCACCGGCTGTTGCCGGGCGTTCAGGGGCCCCTCCGCTCCGATGGTTTCGATATCCTGTGCATCCGCGAGAATACGGAAGGCGAATATTCCGGCGCCGGTGGGCGGGTTCATTCCGGCACGGCCGATGAGGTCGCGGTCGAGACTGCGATCTTCACGCGTACGGGTGTCGAACGGATCATCCGTTTCGGTTTCGAACAGGCGCGGTCGCGTCGCAAGCAGCTCGCATCTGTCACCAAATCCAACGCGCAGAAACACTCCATGGTTTTCTGGGATGAGGTCACGCGCGAGTTGGCGAAAGACTATGCCGATGTGGAGGTCTCGCAGTACCACATCGACGCCATTGCCGCCCGCATGGTCCTGGCGCCGGAAAGCCTCGACGTAATCGTCGCATCGAACCTTTTCGGCGACATCCTCACGGATATTGGAGCGGCCATTCAGGGCGGGCTGGGTTACGCCGCCTCCGCCAATATCAATCCCGATCGCAGCGCGCCTTCCATGTTCGAGCCGGTCCATGGTTCGGCGCCCGACATCGCGCATCTCGGCGTCGCCAATCCGATCGCAGCGATCTGGTCCGGTGCGATGATGCTCGAGCACCTGGGCGAGAGGCAGGCTGCGGCAGAAGTGATGTCGGCAATCGAGTCCGCAACCGCGCGGGGGATTGGCACGATCGCGGGCAAGGACAGGACTGAAACAATCACGCAGGCCGTGCTGGCACGATTGAGCTGAAAGAGCAGAGGAAAGACCATGAATGCGATGACGAAGATTGGTATGTTCAACGATTCCGACCTTTTCCGCCAGCAGGCGCTGATTGGCGGTGTCTGGTGGGATGGCGAAACGAAGGGCGTGGTCGATGTCATTGACCCTGCCAGCCAAAGTGTTCTCGGCACCGTTCCCGAAATGGGGGAGAACGAGACGAGAGCCGCAATCGACGCTGCGGCCGAGGCGTTCAAAGGCTGGAAGAAAAGGACCCATGCCGAGCGTGCAGGATTTCTGGAGCGCTGGCACGACCTCATCCGTCAGCACGAACAGGATCTTGCGCTCCTGCTGACGCTGGAACAAGGCAAGCCGCTTGCCGAGGCGTTGGCGGAAATCCGCTACGGCGCATCTTTTGTGAAATGGTTTGCGGAGGAGGCGCGCCGGATCGGTGGCTCGACCATTCCGTCACCCACGGCCGATCGCCGCATTCTGGTGCTGAAAGAACCCGTCGGGGTCTGCGCCATCATCACGCCGTGGAATTTCCCCAACGCGATGATCACGCGCAAAGTAGCACCGGCGCTGGCCGCAGGTTGTACGGTTGTCATCAAGCCGTCGGAATTTACGCCATTCTCGGCGCTGGCGCTCGGCGTTCTGGCGGAACGGGCAGGTATCCCTGCCGGCGTGATCAACATTGTGACCGGTATGCCCATCGAAATCGGCAACGAACTGATGGCCAACGAGACGGTGCGCAAGATCTCGTTCACCGGTTCGACCCGCGTCGGTGCGCTGCTCATGCGCGGCGCGGCCGATAGCATCAAGCGGCTGAGCCTGGAGCTTGGCGGCAACGCGCCCTTTATCGTCTTTGACGACGCCGATCTGGATAAGGCAGTTGAAGGGGTGATCGCATCCAAGTTCCGCAATGGTGGTCAAACCTGCGTTTGCGCGAACCGGATTCTCGTGCAGGAAGGCGTTTACGATGCTTTCGCCGAAAAGCTGAGCCAGCGTGTCGCGCGGATGAAGGTTGGCGCAGGGACCGACGAGGGCACTGAGATCGGGCCGATGATCAACGCCGCCGCGATCGATAAGATCGAGCGTCACATCGCGGATGCACAGGCGAAAGGTGCGCGGGTCATCGCCCAAAGCGAGACGGTGCCGGAGGGCAAGCAATATGCACGGCCGGTCGTGCTGGGAGAGGCTACCACCGAGATGCTCCTGGCATCGGAAGAGACGTTCGGTCCGGTGGCGCCGCTCTTTCGCTTCGAGACGGAGGAAGAGGCCATCGCGATCGCAAACGGTACGCCGTTCGGCCTTGCCGCCTACTTCTACACCGACAACCTCAAGCGGTCATGGCGTGTTGCTGAGGCGCTGGAGTTCGGTATGGTCGGGCTCAACACAGGCATGATCTCGACCGAGGTTGCGCCTTTCGGCGGTGTCAAGCAGTCAGGAGTGGGGCGCGAAGGATCGCAGCTCGGCATCGAGGAATATCTCGAGGTCAAGACGCTTCATGTTGGCGGGCTTAATTAGTTATCTTGCAAGCAGGTGGAAATACTTAGCCTAGAGCGTTGGAACAACAAGAAAGGGGCGGTGAAAACCGCCCCTTCTCTATTGCGACCAGTGATTATTAACGTTTGGGAGCGCCTCGGTCTGGCGACTGCGCCAGCAAACAGACGTTCAGGCGAATTCCCGAACAGGCTCCAGTCCGACGGCGCCGGCCAGACCGCCGATATCCTTGATCTCGGTATATTCGTAGAAGGGGTTCGCAGGCTCGTGGCCGCGGTTCACCCAGACCTTGCTCTTGATACCGAGATCATAGGCGGTCATGAGATCATAGCGAAATGAGGACGACACGTGCGTAATGTCCTCCGGGCCGCAGCCGAGCTTCTCGAACATATATTCGAAGCCCTTCATCAAAGGCTTGTAGGCGCCGGTCTCCTCGGCCGTGATGACCATGTGGAACGGTACGCCGAGCTTCTCCACGTTTGACATGATCAGGCTCTTCATGGAGTTCGACAGGATCACCAGTGGGATTTCCCTGGCGACCTTGGCCAGGCCCGCCGGCACATCCGGGTGCGGGCCCCATGTCGGCACTTCCGCATAGATGCGCTGGGCATCCTCGGGCCGGAATGCGACGCCGTTGCGCTTGCAGGTCCGTTCCACGGAATTGTGCACGACCTCGACATAGGGCTTCCAGGCGCCAAGAACCTCATCGAGGCGATAGGCCGAGAAATCCTTGATGAACTGCGCCATTCCAGCTGGGGAGAGCTGCGCGCCGTAAACGCGTCTCGCCGCGCCGGCCATGTCGAAGTTGGTCAGTGTACCGTAGCAGTCGAAGGTGATGTATTTCGGTCTGAACTGGGTCATGGGCGTCGATCCTTCCTGTCGGCACTGCGTGCCTTTAACAGCAAGGATCATAATGAGAACCGGAGAAGACTAGTCGCCGCATTCGATGCGCCCTGAAGCAGATTGTTTTGTATTGCGTGAGAGCTTTGGCAGAGAGTTGCGCCTGAGTTCGTTTCGAGCTTCGGCGGGAGCGCGATCTTTCAGCCGTGCGTCGGCATAAGATGCGGCGCCAGCGACAAAGGAAAGTCAAAACGCCTATCGCTCAGGTTCTGGTCGGGAGGAACTGCTGTCCGCGGCAGCCTACCTTGGGCCCAGGAGAATTCAGGCCCGGAATGAACCATGACCGCGCAGCAGATCACGCTGGAAAACGACCTGAAGGACGAAACCACACCACACCGGACTTATGCTCTCGCCAGTCAGGCACTACACTGAATCGGAGGAAGAAATGCTGGCAAACTCGCTGATCGAACTCGATCGCGCACATCTGGTTCACCCGTTTTCATGCTATCGGAGCCACGAGGAGACGGGCGTGCGGGTGCTCAAATCCGCCAAGGGCGCAACAGTGACCGATGCAAGCGGGAAAACCCTGCTGGACGGATTCGCCGGTCTATGGTGTGTAAACATCGGATACGGCCAGGAAAGCGTCGTTGAAGCAGCAGCAAAGCAGCTAAGAGAGCTTCCCTATGCGACGGGATATTTCGGGCTGGGATCCGAGCCTGCCATTCGCCTTGCTGCCAGGCTTGCCGAACTGGCGCCCGGCGATTTGAACCATGTGTATTTCACGCTTGGCGGCTCCGACGCAGTCGACAGTACGATCCGCTTCATTCGCTATTACTACCATGCCAAGGGTACGCCGCAAAAAGACCAGTTCATCTCGGTCGAGTATGGCTACCATGGATCCTCGACGGCAGGGTCAGGTCTGACCGCGATCCCGGCTTTCCATGCGGGTTTCGGCGTGCCTTACGACTGGCAGCACAAAATTCCCTCGCACTACGCCTATCGCAATCCGGTCGGTTCCGACCCGCAGGCGATCATCGATGCATCGGTCGCGGCCCTGCGGGCCAAAATCGCAGTACTCGGCGCGGGCCGCGTTGCGGCTTTCTACGCCGAACCCATCCAGGGTTCGGGTGGTGTCCTCGTTCCACCGACAGGTTGGCTGAAGGCTCTGCACGCCGTATGCAAGGAACACGACATTCTGTTCGTCGCCGACGAAGTTATCACTGCCTTTGGCCGTACCGGCCCGCTCTTCGCCTGCGAGGAAGACGAGGTCGTGCCGGATTTCATGACCACGGCGAAGGGTCTGACCTCGGGCTACGTGCCGATGGGCGCCGTCTTCATGTCGGACCACGTATACAATACGATCGCGGACGGAGCCGGCAAAGCGGCTGTCGGCCATGGCTATACTTATTCGGCCCATCCCGTCAGCGCGGCGGTCGGGCTCGAATGCCTGCGTCTCTATGAAGATGGCTTGCTCGAGAATGGGCGGAAGGTGGGGAAGCGCTTGATGGAAGGCCTTCGCTCGTTCGCCGACCACCCGCTGGTTGGCGATATTCGCGGTCGCGGCATGCTGGCAGCAATCGAGTTGGTCACCGACAAGGCACGCAAGACGCCGCTGCCGGCGGCGGCCGATCCGGGGCGCCGCATCTTCGAACGCGCGTGGGTGAACGGCCTTGTCATCCGTGCCTTCAACAGCGGCATCCTCGGCTATGCGCCGCCGCTCTGCTGCACAGACGACGATATTGATGGAATCCTCGAACGCACGCGGATGACGCTGGATCAAACCCTCGAAGACAAGGACGTACGGTCAGCGATGAAGGGATGATCATTGCCATCGCCGAACCGACCTCGGTCAATCCAGAAGACATCTAGCGGGCATCGCATCGACCAGGGCGAAACTCACACAGTCCGGGTCTTTCGGATGTTTCCGGCCTAAGTGTCAGGCTAGACGCTTCGTTCTCCCGAAGCAAATCCCGAGGTGCTGCGCCAACAAGACCGACTTGGCAACCGTCCGCGCTCGGCCCGGGAAATCTTCTGTATACCAACGGCTCCGAGAGCGACATTCAATGCCAGGTGATCCGGCGCAAGATTTCCGGCGAAACCCGCTTACAGGCAGGACGCGCCTGTCGTGATACCTTACTGGGCCTAATGAAACTTGCCAAAAACTCCGGCTCTCCTTTTGGGACTATCTGCGATCGGCTCGGCGTGAGGCTTTACGTCCAATACTTGCCAAACCTCGTCAGCGGCGGCTGCGCATCCCACTGATCGACTTTGCCCCTGTTATTCATGGCACAGCAAAGGTGATGGTCCGGCGATTTTTTTCCACGAATCGTCGACCTCGCATCGGCCATTCTGAAGCTCAGCGAGGTCGATCGTGACTCGTTGCACGGCGAGTTCGGGTCTCTTCGGCCTGGAGCCCGCCATTGAGACAATTCCCGCCCGCTCAAGGGCCGCCAAGGAGCGGATACGTTCGGCTGCGGGGGCGCCGCCAACCTGCACAGTTCCGTGATGCTTTGCGGTCGATACCGATGGATCAGCGCCACCAGCCGACAATTCTCAGGGGTCAACGCCCACAGAATCTCTTCCGGCGCACACGACTGAGCCATTGGGTTCAGGGACCATCAGATGCCCCGCCTCCTGAGCCGTCGCCGCCGCCATCACTGTCATGCGTGTTTCCTGAGTAAGAGTGCTTTCCAAGTAAACAATGGCCTTGACGAAAGACGGAAATGCCTCTTTCACCCTGTCGAGGTTTTCCTGCACCTTGTCTGTTTTCAGGTCAAAGCCGTAGCGATGCCTCACCAACTGACGGAATCCCTTCAACTCACTCAGGGACTGATAAAGCTCGGGGTCGAGCACAGCCGGGCGGATGCCTGCAATTTCCGCCGACATCTGATCGAGCACATCCTGGCGCATCGTAGGCCCTTGGGGAACGAGGCCGTCTATGTCGTTGGACAGGCTGAGCAGGATGTCCTCGATGCCGTTGTAGACATTGTGGACTGCCAGCGAAACAGCTGCGACCGCTCCCCATTCGCCCAGTGACATCTCACTCCCATGAGCCGACAGATATTCCTCGATTTGCTGCAGTTCCTTCGCACCGCGGGCGATTTTTGGCGACAGTTTTGCGAATGCCGGATGCTTAAACGCTGTCATCAAGCAATTCCTGCACTCGTTCGGACGAAACGTCTGAGGCAAAGATCAGGTCATAGGGAATGTTCGTTCCCCGAAGCTGGTCTGCGACCAAGCGCTCTACCATGGCCCGGTGCGCGGGATCAGTGCTTCCGTGAACCAGCAGATCTACGTCGGAGTGGACGCGGAAACGGTCTTTCGCGAGGGATCCGACAATGGAGATATCGACACCGCGGGCTTTGGCGTTCCGGAGAATGCGCGATACACAGGCTTGCGCGGTCTTCCGGCGATCGTCAGCTCTTCGGCGGATCAAAGCGTCGATCTTGTTCATCTTTTTCGCCTGTTGCCTTTGGTCCAACTGTGACCCGAGGCTAGACTGTCGCAACTCTGCGAGCATCTGTGCGTGCAGACTTATCATCGCATGATATATATATTTAATCATTTGACGAGGATAAGGCGACAACAGGCGTTCGCTGGAAGTGTCCAGATGCAGTCGAAGTTTTAGGCTAAGCACCGTTCAGACGAGTGACAATGACGGCCTCCCCTGAAACGTGACATCGATTCGACAAATGCCGCGCGCGACAAGATGGAGCGTGGCACGAGCGCACGCGCTTGAGAATCGAGCCGGAGCTGCGTTCTCATCTGTCGAAAATGATGTCGAGAGGCAAATGGGATTTCACGATCGGTGACTTCAGCACGACGAAGCTGAAATATTTGTCGATTCCGATATCCAATTCGATCATGCGCTCCATGATCGTCTGATACTCGCTTATGCCCGCTGTGACAAACTTCACAAGATAGTCGTAGCCGCCTGAAACCAGATGGCATTCGATGACAGAATCGACTTTCTGAATTGCGGTGAGAAATCTCGCGAAGTCGTTCTGTTGATGGTGCTTGAGCGTGACTTCGGTGAAGATCGTTAGAGTCTGTCCGAGCTTGGACACGTCGATCTGGGCGGAATAGCCGGTGATGAAGCCTTCGGCCTGAAGCTTCTTCACCCGCATCAGGCAAGGGCTCGGCGAAAGGTTGACCAGATCGGCAAGCTCGACATTGGTGACCCGCCCGTTCTTTTGCAATTGGGATAAGATCTTGATGTCGATCTTGTCGAGCTTCATTGGAAACCTGTCACACGTTCGAACCGCGGATCGTCCGGCAGACGGCGTCCGTCACTTCCTGCGTGGTCGCTGTCCCTCCCACGTCGGGCGTTAGCACGCCTTCACTCGTCACCGTTTCCACAGCGCTCATCAACCGGACGGCCGCTGCGCTCTCGTCCAGATGTTCGAGCATCTGGGCAGCGGTCCAGAAGGTGGCGACCGGGTTGGCAATACCCTTGCCGGCGATGTCGAATGCCGAGCCGTGAATTGGCTCGAACATCGAGGGATAGCGCCGCTCGGGATCAATGTTGGCGGTCGGTGCAACGCCGAGACTGCCCGCGAGCGCGCCTGCAAGGTCCGACAATATGTCGGCGTGAAGATTGGTGGCGACGATCGTATCGAGGCTCCGAGGTTTCAACGTCATACGCACTGTCATAGCATCGACTAGCATCTTGTCCCACGCGACGTCCGGGAATTCCCGCGCCACCTCGGCTGCGATTTCGTCCCACATTACCATGCCGTGACGCTGCGCGTTGGATTTCGTAACAACTGTCAGGAGCTTTCGCGGCCGTGACTGCGCCAGCCGGAATGCATAGCGCATGATGCGGGTGACGCCGACGCGCGTGAAGATCGCGACCTCGGTTCCGACCTCCTCGGGGAGGCCGCGATGGGCGCGGCCGCCGTGGCCCGAATACTCGCCCTCGGAATTCTCACGCACGATCACCCAATCCAGATCGCCAGGGCCAACGCCCGCCAGCGGCGAAACAATCCCGGGCAATATCCTGGTCGGCCGCACATTCGCGTACTGATCAAAGCCTTGGCAGATCGGCAGCCGGAGGCCCCAGAGCGTGATGTCGTCAGGCAGATCGGGGGCGCCTACCGCGCCAAAGAAGATGGCGTCGAAGCGCTTCAGTTGCGCCACCCCATCTTCGGGCATCATCCGACCATGGGCCTTGTAATAGTCTGAGCCCCAGTCGAAGTGCTGGACGCGCAGCTTGAAGTCGCCGCAGCGCTGCTGCAGCGCCTCAAGCGCCTGGAGACCTGCGGCAATCACCTCTGGGCCGATCCCGTCGGCAGGAATGGCGGCAATCTCATATTCGCGCATCGTCACTTCCCTGTTTTTTGGTGCTGGCCGCCTCGTGGCCTCAATCTCGTGCGCGACCGATTGTACCTTGGCAAGACGGTCTTCTCAGAATTCAGCGACCTTGCCCCACGCAGCGGTCTTCAGACGCTCGGGCCTATAAGGACGCGGATCGACAATAGGCTCGCTGCCTGTGATGATGTCGGCGATCATATGCCCCGCGCCGGGGCCAATCCCGAAGCCGTGACCACTGAATCCCGCCGCCAGGATGAAGCCCGGAATCCCCTCCACTTCACCGACTGCGGGAATGCCATCGGGTGTACTGTCGATATAACCCGCCCAGACATCGGAGATCGCGACGCGGTGGAGTTCGGGGATCAATTCGCAGGCTCTTCGATATGTCAGCCGAATCTGTCCAATGTCGGGCTTCGGGTCGAGAATCCGGTTCCGTTCCATTGGCGTGATGTCGTCGAGGGTCCATTTGCGCAGGCTTTCATGGCCTTGACGCCAGCCCTCGAAGGCGCCCGGGGCGAGATTGCGCCAGCGGCGGGCGAACATAGGTACAAACTCGCGGCTGAACCTGAACTGCTGCGGCGTTGGATCGACACGCGCCCGCCCGCTGATCGCCAGCGCGTATCCACCGTTGCTGCGCCGCGTCAGAGAGACGCGCGTGGTATGCAGGGCATCCGGCAGGCTGTTTGCGCCGGGTGCCACGGCCAGAATGGACGAACGCACGGCAGCTTGCGGGAAACGCACACCAAGCTGGTTGCAGAAGGAAGAAGCCCACGCGCCCCCGGCCATGACCACGGTCTTTGTCTGGATGGTGCCCGCTTCGGTCACCACAGCGCTCACCCGGCCGGCGCTCAACTCCAGCCCGCGCGCCGCGCAATGCTGATGTAGGGTGCCGCCCGCCGCCATGATGCCGCGCGCGGCAACCGGCACTGCCTTGGAAGGGTCCGCCGTTCCGTCAGTTGGCGAGAACACGCCACCTTTCCATTTGCGGCCCGTCGCTTTGCCCCGTTCTGTGGCTTCTTCCGCACTCAGCATGTGCGTGGTGACCCCGACCGTTCTCGCAAAATCGCGCCACTTTGCCCAGCCCGCCAGCTCATTTTCGTCTTGTGAGAGATAGAGGAGCCCGCAGCGGTGAAAGCCGGTGTCTTGGCCGGTCTCCTGTGCTACCTTCTCCCAGAGGTCGAGGCTCTTGGTCGCCATCGGCAGCTCACGCGCATCGCGGTTCTGCTGACGGCACCAGCCCCAGTTGCGGCTGGACTGCTCGGCAGCGATACGCCCCTTCTCGACCAGGGCGACTTTGAGGCCGCGGCGCGCCAGATAGTATGCGCTGAACACGCCCACCACGCCGCCGCCGATGACGACGACGTCCGCCTCGCGAGAGAGGGAAGGGCTGCAGTCGATGTGCATGAGCGGCGCGGACATGGATGGACTCCGGTAATTTGAAGCATCCTAACCTGCCGCCTGCAGAGGCAGTCTGCGGAGTTTGTGCCTGGACGGAATATCCTGCGTTTAGCAGCCCTCAGGACAGGCAATTATTGTGCGAAAGCTCGCTGCGCGAGGCAAGCGGGGGTACACTTCATGCAGTCGCGTGATCTTCGGCATGGGCAATTCGGCACACGGCGCCGTCATCGACCTTGATCGGCAGCGCCAACATTGCGATGGGCCGTACGGTCACCAATCCGCTCGGCGGCATGGCCTGCACACGGTGCCGATGTACACCGGAAAGCCTTGGTCCTATCCCTCATGGGCGCGTATTGCCGGATGAAGGATATGGTTGCCTGATCCCGGTTTCCGCGCCGAAACGGGAACAGAGTGAAATGCCGAACTGGATGTTCTTTTCAGAAGTTCCTGCCGCGCGAGGGCCAAGTTTCGAAGACTCTGCGGAAACGGAACAGTCAAACTGGCTGGAAGAACGGAGCAACCCTTATGGAAGGCAGGCTCCAGAGGACATCCGATAGGCAGGGCTTGCCCCTTCGGAGAGTTCTCCAAGAAGGGGAACAGAGTCCGGTACACGGACCGGATTTCACAAGGGAGCCGCCAGGATGAGCAGAACCCGTCTCTCGCAGCCTCAGCGCGCGAAGCGCCGAGAAGGCCAGACTACGGCCGCTACGGTGAGGCGCTTCAGCTCAAAGGGCGATGAAGCGGTCCGCAACAGGGTGGACGCGCTCGGTTGAAAGGGGAGGTGATCTCGATGGTCGCAAGCATCCAGGCTGTAGCCCCCCACGATGTGGCGCTTTCGGTGCGCGACCTCACGGTGAATTTGCCGCAAGGCATGGAACGGACCCATGCTGTCAAGAACATTTCCTTCGATCTGAAACGCGGCCAGATCCTCTGCATCATAGGCGAGTCCGGATCGGGTAAGTCGGTCACGGCGAACGCGATCATGGGGCTTCTGCCAAAGGTGATCCGCCTCTCATCGGGTGTCATCCAGCTGGAGGGGATGAACATCATCGGCATGTCGCCAGACAAGCTGCGCAATCTGCGTGGACGGGTCGTGTCGATGATCTTTCAGGACCCGCTCTCTGCGCTCAATCCCCTGATGACGGTGGGCGCGCAGATTGACGAGGTCATGGCCGCGCATGGCTTCGGCACGCCACAAACCTGTCGCAACCGCGCCATCGAGCTGCTCACTGAAGTAGGCCTGCCAGATCCCGAACTCATGTATCACCAGTACCCTTTCCGGCTTTCGGGCGGGCAGCGGCAGCGCGTCATGATCGCCATGGCCTTGGCGCTCGAGCCGACGGTGCTGATTGCGGATGAACCAACCACCGCGCTCGACGTCACCACCCAAGCTCAGATCCTGCAACTGATCCGTGACATTCAGCGGCGCAAGGGCATGAGCGTGATGTTCATCACCCACGATTTCGGCGTGGTGGCCGAGATCGCCGACAGCGTCGTTGTGATGGAAAAGGGCCATGTCGTCGAACAGGGCAGCGCCGAGCAGGTGTTGAAGTCGCCCAAGCACCCTTATACCCAGCGCCTGATTGCAGCCGTACCGCATTTGACCGGCGAAGATCGCCCTCGTCCGGAGGCTGCCAGCAAGGAGCCGATCCTGAAGGTCGAGGGTCTGGTGAAGACCTATCGCGGCGGCAGCGCGCTATTCGGCGCGCAACGAGTTGTGACAGCGGTCAACGAGGTTTCGTTCGAACTGGCGCCCGGCCGCACGCTGGGGGTCGTAGGCGAGAGCGGTTCAGGAAAATCGTCGCTGGGTCGGCTGCTGATCAAGCTGCTGGACAGTGACGGCGGCGGGATCTTGTTCGAGGGATGTGACATAGCCAAGCTTTCCGAAGCGAAGTTCCGCCCGCTTCGACCCCAGATCCAGATGATCTTCCAGGATCCCTTCGCTTCTCTGAACCCACGCTCGACGGTCGGTCACATCATGACGGTAGGCCCGATGGCGCACGGGATGCCTTATGTCCAAGCGCGCGATGAAGCGCGTGCGCTTCTGGCCCATGTCGGTCTCGATGCCGGCGCTTTTGGCCGCTACCCGCACGAGTTCTCGGGTGGGCAACGCCAGCGCATCGGCATCGCTCGTGCGCTGATGTTCAAGCCGAAGCTGTTGATTGCCGACGAGGCGGTCTCCGCACTCGACGTGTCGATCCAGGCGCAGATCCTGCAGCTTCTGGACCAGATCCAGCGCGAGACCGGCGTGTCGATGGTCTTCATCACGCACGACCTGCGCGTCGCCAGCCAGATCTGCGACGAAATCGCTGTGATGCAGAAGGGCCGGATCGTCGAGCGCGGGCCGCCCTCGCAAATATTCCTGAACCCGCAAGCAGCCTACACGCGCCAACTGGTAGCGGCAATTCCAGGAGAGCGGCCGGGCAATGCCCGTCCAGTAGCAGCAAACGCATAACAGATAACAAGAGAGGAACTGCCATGACCAAAAATTCATCGACTACGTCCAACTACTCGAGGCGCGAAGCGCTGCGACTGATGGCGCTAGGTGGGGCTGCAGGCATCATCGCGCCCAATCTGTTGGGCAAGCCCGCCTTCGCCAAGACCCCTCCTGCCGGCCCGGCCGGTCGCGTCGTCGTCGGCCTCTCCCAAGAGCCGACCGTGTTCAATCCGCTGATGGCGCATATCGAAGTCGATGACGCGGTTCATTTCTCGGTTTTCGATGCGTTGGTCCGCATGGATCCCCAAGGTGGCCTACATCCAAACCTCGCAGCCGAGGTGCCAAGCCAGAAGAACGGCGGCATTTCGGAGGACGGTCTCAACTGGCGCATCCGGTTGCGCGACAATGCCCGCTGGCACGACGGTGAGCCCTTCACGGCCGAGGACGTGAAATTCACTCTTGAACTCATCACGAACCCGAAGTTTCGCGCTTGGCGCACGAGCGGCCATTCGCTCGTGCAGGACATCACAGTGGTTTCGCCCACAGAGATCACATGGCGGATGAAGGAGGCTTTTGCGCCCTATCTTTCGTTCTTGGCCGAAACCTTCATTGTGCCCAAGCACATTCTGGAGAAAGAGGCCGATCCGAATACAGCCGCGTTCAACCAGGCGCCGGTCGGCACCGGCGCATTCAAATGGAGCCAGCGCGTCGCGGGCGATCATATCGAGCTCGTCGCCAATCCTGAGTACGCCGGCGAAGGTCCCTATGTCGAGCAGCTCATCTTCAAATACATCCCCGACATGACGGTGCTCTACACGCAGTTCAAGAGCGGCGACGTGGACCTGGTCGATCAGTCGTTCATCACCGCCGACCATTATACTGAAGCCCGCGAACTACCAGACCGCGTGGTGACACTGGAGACAGGGGCATCGCTGGAGTCGATCTACCTCAATTTGGGCCGCCCGCAGTTCAAGGAGTTGGCAGTGCGCCAGGCGCTCTACGCCGCGTTGGACAGGAAGGCGATTGTCGACACGATCTATTACGGCGTGGGCACCCTCACCGAGACCTTCATGCCGAAGGAGTCCTACTACTACGACCCGAACTTGCCGGTTCAGGAGTTCAATCTGGACCGGGCGCGCCAAATCCTTGATGAGGCCGGCTGGGCGCCGGGGCCGGATGGAATCCGCGCCAAGGATGGGGTGCGACTGTCCTTCTCCAACTCAACAACTTCTGGCAACAACCTCCGCGAGCAGACGCAGCAGTTCCTGCAGCAGACGTTTGCCGAGATCGGCGTCGAGATGACGATCTCGAATTTGCCGGCTGCAGTCATGTGGGGCGAGTTCTGGCTGAAGTCGCAATTCGACACCGCCATGGTGGGCGTCACCTATCTGATTGCCGCGGACCCCGACGCCACAAACCGGCTCCATACGAAGGCAATCGCCGCTCAAGGCGGACACGGTTCGAACACCGGGCAATATTCCAACCCTGAGGTCGATGCCCTGCTCGAAAAGGGCGCTCGCAGCTTCGATCCGGAAGAACGGCGCGGGATCTA
The DNA here is from genome assembly GCF_040317925.1 of Mesorhizobium sp. M1348. Classification (NCBI taxonomy): domain Bacteria; kingdom Pseudomonadati; phylum Pseudomonadota; class Alphaproteobacteria; order Hyphomicrobiales; family Phyllobacteriaceae; genus Mesorhizobium; species Mesorhizobium sp. M1348. The sequence goes on from NZ_JAMYLH010000010.1 coordinate 112,016, forward strand.
TAATCGCGTGCAGGAAGTGGTGCGCCACGATCTGCCCTTCCTGCCGCTGTTCGCGTACACAATCGTCCTCGGGCGCAAGAAAGGGTTAGACGGCTTCGAACCTAACGCCAACACCCGCACCGCGTCGTGGAATGCCGCGGCCTGGCAGTGGAAGGCCTAATCTACGCAGTTGCCGCCGCCCCGCCCGATTCCGCCGCGGCGGCGGCAACAGACTAAAATGGTCAACCCACAACGGAGGACTCGAATGCGCGGCTTCCTGCTCAATCGCCTCTCGCAGAGCCTGGTGCTGCTTGTGATCATTTCGATCATCGGCTTCGGCATTCTGAACCTCCTTCCCGGCGGCCCGCTGGCGCAATTTGGGCTCGATCCCGGAATGACCCAGCAGGATATCGAGCGTCTCAAGGGGCTGCTGGGCCTCGATCGGCCTATATGGATCCAATATCTGGACTGGGCATGGCGGCTGGTGCGGGGCGACTGGGGTCACTCCTTCCGCGACGGAGCGCCGGTATTGGAGGTCATTGGCAGCCATCTCTTCGCCACGCTGCTGCTGATGGGGTCCTCAACCGCGATTGCGATCTCCATTGGCGCCTGGATCGGAATCCGCGGCGCCACGCACCGCTACTCGCTGTTCGACTATCTCGCAACTGTCGGGGCCATGGTCGCGTTGTCGGTCCCTACCTTCTGGTTCGGACTCGTCGGCATCTACGTCTTTTCCCTGAAGTTGGGTTGGCTGCCCGCGGGTAATATGTCCGAGATCGGCGATGGCTCGATCCTGGGCTACCTCCACCATCTGATCCTGCCAAGTATCGTGCTGTCGCTGGTCCATGTCGCGATCTGGAGCCGCTACATGCGGACGGCGACTCTCGACGCCATTAGCCAGGACTTCGTCAAGACGGCCCGGGCCAAGGGGTTGAGTGAACGCCGGATTCTGATGAAGCATGTCGTCGGCAACGCACTTTTGCCGATGATTACCTTGGCCGGGATGCAGCTTCCCAGCGTCCTCACTGGCGCGCTCGTGACCGAAACCGTCTTTACCTGGCCAGGAATGGGACGGTTGTTCCTCGATAGCCTTGGTTACAGCGACTATCCGGTTGTGATGGGGCTGCTGATGTTCTCCGCCATCCTCGTTCTGCTTGGAAACCTGATCGCCGACATTGTCGTCGCTATTGTCGATCCGCGCATTCGCCTGGCTTGAGCGCGCAACTTCCCCGACAGGAGACAGCCGATATGACCGCTCTCACCGCAAATGCAGCTCCAAGCCGATGGAGAAACAACCGCGCGGCACTTCGTTTCATGCGGCATCGCTTGGCGCTGCTCGGGTTGGCGATGATCATCTTCCTGAGCCTCGCTTGCGTCCTCGGCCCCCATCTCCTGCCTTATAACTCACTGTTCATCGATCTGCGGGCCCGCTTTGCCCCCCCGCTGACGGGCTACCACTTTCTAGGTACCGATCCGCTTGGCCGCGACGTGGCGGCAAGGCTTTTGATGGCGGGACGAATCTCGCTGCTGGTCGGTTTCTTTGCCATGGTTTTGTCGACGCTCATCGGCACCCTGGTCGGCGTAATTGCCGGCTATCGCGGTGGCTGGGTCGGGGCCACGCTGATGCGCATGGTCGATGGATTCCTGTCATTCCCATCGATCTTTCTGCTGCTGGCGCTGGCTGCCGCACTGAAGCCCAGTCCCGTGATGATCACCGTCATTATCGCTCTCACCAGTTGGATGGAGGTTGCCCGCATCGTCGAAGCGGAAGTCCGCTCGTTACGCGAACGCGAGTTCGTCCTGGCCGGGCGAATGCTGGGATTGAGCGGCACCCACATCATGTTCCGCGAGATACTGCCCAACGCCATGGGGCCGATTATCGTCGCTTCCACCTTGACGGTCGCGCGCGCCATTCTCATGGAAGCCTACATCAGTTTCCTCGGCTACGGGATCCAGCCGCCACTGCCCAGTTGGGGCAACATGCTCAATGGCGCCCAGCAATATCTGGGCAGCGCACCTTGGCTTGCCATCATTCCCGGGGCTGCAATCACCATCGCGGTAACCAGTTTCAATTTCATCGGTGACGGGCTGCGAGACGCGCTGGATGTCCGGGATGACCATATTTGAATACTGCGTCTGATCGCTTTCTTAATCCCTGGAAATCAAGAGAAGTCAGCCACGTGCAAGAGCCTCACATCGCCGACAAGAACACGCCCTACTGGTGGGAAGCGGCGCCCGTCATGCCGCTGCCGCGGCAACCAGTCGCAAAGACGCTTGACGTGGCAATCGTCGGCGCCGGTTATGCCGGTCTTTCGGCCGGGCTTGTGCTGGCGCGCGAAGGACGCTCGGTCGCAGCTTTTGATGCGATGAATCCGGGCGAGGGTGCTTCCACCCGCAACGGCGGGATTACGAGCGGGAGCATCCGGCCGGACTATGCCACGATCACCCGGCGCTTCGGGGAAGAGAAGGCCATGGCGATCGAGGCCGAGGGCAAGGTCGCACGCGAATTCCTCTACGACTTCATCAAGACCGAAGGGCTCGACTGCGACTTCCGACTGGTTGGCCAATTCAAAGGCGCTTTCGGATATGAACAGTATGAGAAGATGGCGCGCGGCGCCGAGACGCTGGCGAAGAAACTGGGGATCGAGTCCTACGCGGTTCCGCATGCCGAGCAGCGAAATTATATCGGCACCGACTTCTACCGCGGCGGAACCGTTCGGATGGACATTGGCGGGCTGCACCCCGCAAAATTCCATGCTGAGCTCCTGCGGGTGGCGCTCGCATCCGGGTTGACGGTCCATTCGCATACAGTGGTCAAGTCGATCGAGAGGAATGGTTCGGGGTTCCGCGTCGCGACTTCGGCAGGGACGGTGGATGCACGGCAGGTTCTGGTCTGTACCAACGGCTATACCGACGGCGCCGCTCCCTTCCTGCGCCGCCGCCTGGTTCCGGTCCGCAGCCGGATCATTGTCACCGAAGAACTTGCGCCTAATGTCATGGCGCGACTAATGCCGAAGCTGATGACGATCACCGAGAACCGGCAACTCGGTTTCTATTATCGCCCCTCGCCCGACGGAAAACGTATCCTGCTGGGGGGCCGTGACAGTTCTCGCGTCGGCGATCCCGCAGCGCCGAAACTTCTCCTACGCAAGGGACTGGTGAACCTTTTCCCGGAGTTGGAGAACGTGCGCCTTTCGCATTGCTGGTTCGGCAACGTGGCGATGAACCGAGACATGCTGCCCCGCATCTTCGAGAAGGACGGTGTGGTCTATGCCTCCGGCTTCTGCGGTTCGGGCGTGGTCTGGGCGCCATGGATTGGCATGCGTGCGGCCCACAAGTTGATGGGGCATGGCGAGCAGTCGCGCACTGCGTTCGACTTTCGACCGCCTTCGGCCGTCCCGCTCTATCGTGGCAATCCATGGTTCATGCCGGCGATTATCCAGGGCTATCGGATACAGGACCGTATCGCCTTCTGGCGCGCCAGCCGCTGATCGCCGGAAATATCAGGACATTCTCCAGGTTGGATTCGGCCTGGATTATAGCTCCCTGCCGTGGCTGGAAGAAACGCATTGCTGAACTACGACACGCAGCGATCCCGATCGCAAGCGGTTTTGCGACACCTTGTTGCCGGAGAGCACTCCAGTAGTATCGAAAAATCCGTCGGGGCTGGGGCCTGTCGGTGCGAAGCTGATCAGCGGTGGGACGCCTTTGCGCGGATCAGCGCGTCGGCCATGTAGAGGTCCTGCAGGGAGATGCCGGAACTGTCGAAGACCGTGATCTCATTGTCGAAGCGGCGTCCGGGCACACGCTTTTCAATGACGTCGCCGATTGGTGTTACCGCAAGCATGCCGGCGTCGATCTCGTCGCGCAAATGTTGGAACTCGCCGATCTGGACCGACTGGGAAAGCAGATCACAAAACAGACGTGCCTTGGGAAATAATTCGCTCGGCAATTCGCGCTTACCCGGAGCATCCGACCCCATGCTGACGATATGCGTTCCGGGTCCCACCCAAGCGGCATCGAACAGCGGTTCGCGTGAGGGTGTCGCCGTCACCACGATGTCGGCCGCGCGCACGGCTTCTTCCGGCAAGGCAGCGCGCGCCTTCAGTCCCCTTTCGCCGATCTGATCGACAAAAGCGTCGCGCCGCGGCGAAGGCCGGGCCACAACCAGCACGGTTTCGATTGGGCGGATGCGTGCCAGCGCCATCACTTCGAAGCTCGCCTGGTTGCCCGCACCGAAGATCGCCAGAACCTTGGCTTGCTTGCGCGCAAGAAGATCAGCCGCAACCGCGTCGGCTGCGGCCGTCCTGTAGGCGTTCACCTTTCCGGCCTCGATTACGGCGCGGAGCCGTCCTGTATGCTGATCGAGCAGGACGATGGTCGAGTTGTGGCGGGGAAGGCCACGTGCCGGGTTGCCCGACCAGAAGGAGCCAATTTTCACTCCGGTCAGGTCGTCCGACGAACCGGATTTGATTGAGAAGGTATTGGTCGCCTCCTGTGTGCGCCCGAGAACAGCGGGAAAGACCCAGCTCTGCCGCGATGCTGCCGCCACGAGAGCCTCGCGCGCCGCCTCGAAGGCAAGTTCATGCGTGACGAGGGCGGCTGACTCCTCTTCGCTGATGTAGATCATCAAAAATTCCTTCTGAGCATCATGCGTTTTATCGCTGGGGAGTGTTGCGGCTATGCCATTGCAGAGGCTGAGATCACATCCATTGGGGATGGTGCGGGCGTAACGCCGATCGCGGGCAACCACGAGGCGGCGATTCAATGTGTCAGGTATTCCTCGCCTGATTTGCGCGATTTGGCATGCCGAGGAACTGCTTAAAACGAATAATCCCGCTGATTTGAAGGGGCAAAACAGCAGCGAAATCTGTCCGCCGGGCGCGACTCTAAGATCCGACTTCAATCCGACTCCGGATCAACTGACAGCGTTGCATCTTATGGCCTTTGAGCATGACAGAGATATCGTCAGCGCCCCGACCGAGCTGATGAAATTGGAAACCCGCCATTTGCCGGGCGCGCTGAAGCTGTCGCAGGAGATGGCCTGGCCCTACCGCCAGGAGGATTGGGAATTTGCCGTGATGGTCGGCAATGGCCTGGTCCTCGAGCGGGCAGGACAGGTGATTGGCACCGCCATGTCGTGGAATTACGGACAGTCCTATGCCACGGTCGGGATGATCATAGTTACTGGCTCCGCGCAAGGCGGTGGCAACGGCGCCCGGCTCTTTGATGGATTGCTTGAGGCGGCACACGGTCGCAACGTGCTGCTCAACTCAACCGAAGAGGGGCTGGCGCTCTACAAGCGACGCGGCTTCACTGCCTGGGGCACGGTGCTTCAGCACCAGGGCTCGCTGGCTGTCGCCGTGACGCGGAGTACCCGCGACGACATCCGTCAAGCGACGGCCTCCGACCTCGCGGCGATCCAGGCCTTCGACGAACGGGCCACGGGCATGCCGCGGCTGGCGATGATGGCTGCGCTCGCCGATGTGGGCAACGCATTGGTCATTGAGCGCAGGGGACGGATTGCAGGCTACGCTATCGCGAGGAGGTTCGGCCGCGGCTATGTCGTCGGCCCTTGTGCAGCCGAGAGCGACCAAGACGCGCGGCTTCTGATCCTGGCCCAGCTTTCGAAGCTTCACAATCAATTCGTTCGCATCGACGTCTATGCCGAGGATGGATTGGGCGACTGGCTTGAGAACCTTGGTCTTCAGCAGTCCGGCAGTGCGACCGCCATGGTCAAAGGCCAACGACCCGTCTCCGAGCGGCCAGCCCATATGTATGCGTTGGCAAACCAATCGTTCACTTAGGAAACGAATTTATGAACAAGAGGGCGGCAAACCTGGCGGTGAGCGGGACGGCTCGGACGATCGACGCCTTGGTCACTCCGGCGCTGCTTCTCGACCGTGGGCGGCTCGAGCGCAACATCCAGGGTCTGGCCGAGCGCGCCAGGAAGCTTGGCGTGGTGCTGCGCCCGCATATGAAGACGGCCAAAAGCATTGACGTCGCCCGATGCGCGTTCCATCCAGAACCCGGTCCGATCACGGTTTCGACCATCGCCGAGGCGGAGTATTTTGCGGGCCATGGCTTTCGAGACATGACCTATGCGGTCGGCATCTCGCCGGCTTCGGCCATGCGTGCCATGGAGTTTTGTCGCCGTACCGGTGTCGATCTGAAGCTGTTGCTCGATTCGGTCGGGCAGGCCGATGCCCTGGCCGGCGTGCGCGAAGCAATCGGCGTGACGCCGTCCGTCTTCATCGAACTGGACTGCGATGACCATCGCGGTGGATTGAAGCCAGACGATCCCAAGCTACTCGAGGTGGCCAACAGGGTCGGCGAAGCGGGCGCTAATCTCGTCGGCGTCCTCGCCCATGCGGGCGAGTCCTATACCTTGAGCACGCCCGAGGCGCTGATCAAAGCAGCCGAGAACGAGCGTTCGGCCAGCTTGCGCGCGGCCGAAACTTTGCGCGCACACGGCCATGCCTGCCCGATCATCAGCCTCGGTTCGACGCCGACTGCACACTTCGCCGAGAGTCTAGAAGGCATTACGGAGTTGCGCGCCGGCGTCTACATGTTTTTCGACCTCGTCCAGCACGGGGTCGGGGTCTGTGCCATCGACGATATCGCGGTTTCCGTGTTGGCCACCGTGATCGGCGCCAAGCCGGAAAAGGGATGGGTGCTGGTCGACGCCGGGTGGATGGCGCTTTCGCGCGACCGGGGAACCGCAAACCAGCAGATCGACCAGGGTTACGGCGTGGTCTGCGACGAAAAGGGGCGGGTGCTTGAAGATGTGATCGTGGCCCAGGCCAGCCAGGAACACGGTATCCTCGCCGTTCGTGCCGGTTCTGGAAAGTCCATGCCCGAGCTGCCGCTCGGGTCTCGGGTCCGGATTCTGCCCAACCATGCGTGTGCAATGGCCGCCCAGCATGATTTCTACAGCGTCGTCAACGGGGACAGCCCCAAGATTGAAGCGCGCTGGGAGCGGATGCGCGGCTGGTAGGCGCGCAACTACGCTCGGATGTCGCCCCACTCAAATCAACACTGGTGGTCAAGAAAATGAAGTTTACCTCTTACTGGCTGGATACATCTCAGCCGTTCAATGAAGGGTCGTCCAAACCGCTCGAAGGCCACTACGACGTGGCGATTGTGGGCGGCGGCCTGACCGGCTCCTCCGCCGCGCTGGCCCTTGCCAAAAAGGGCGCCCGGGTTGCCCTGTTGGAGGCCGAAACGATCGGCAACGCCGCGTCCGGCCGCAATGGCGGGATGTGCAACAACGGCTTTGCCCAGAACTATGCAATCATGGCTGGCAAGCACGGCAAGCCGGCCGCAAATGCGCTCTACAAGGCTTTCGACGCCGGCGTCGATATGGTCGAGCGGTTGGTGCAGGAAGAGAAGATCGACTGCAGCTTCTCCCGCGTCGGCAAGCTCAAGCTTGCCGCCAAGCCCGAACACTACGACATGCTGGCGCGCAGCCAGGAACTGCTGGCGGCCAATGTCGATCCCGAAACCAGGATGATCGCGCGCGAGGACCTGCGAACCGAAGTCGGCACCAACCGCTACCATGGCGGGCTGCTCTTTCCCAAGAGCGCGGGCATGCATGTCGGCCGGTTCGTCCGGGGCCTCGCGACCGCCGCTGCCCGGCGTGGCGCAGAGGTCCATGAACGCTCGCCCGTCATGGCGATGCGCAAGGTTTCAGGCGGGCATGAGGTAACGACGCCAAAGGGCAAGATCGTCGCGCGGCAGGTCCTGTTGGCAAGCGGCATTTCCCAGGTTGGCCCGCTCGGCTGGATCCGCCGGCGCATGATCCCAGTCGGCGCATTTCTGATCGTGACCGAGCCGCTGTCGCCTGACCACCTTAGGCGTCTCATGCCGACCGGGCGCATGGTCGTCGACACGCGCAATCTCGTTGTCTACTGGCGGCTCACGCCGGACAATCGCCTTTTGTTCGGCGGGAGGGCGCGCTTTGCCGTGTCCAACCCTCAATCCGACGAAAAAAGCGGCCGGATACTCAAGGCGGCGATGGTCGAGGTCTTTCCGGAACTGGCCGGCACCCGCATCGACTACTGCTGGGGCGGCATGGTCGATATGACCCGCGATCGCCTGCCGCGCGCGGGAGAGCGCCATGGCATCTATTACTCAATGGGCTATAGCGGACACGGGACCCAGATGTCGACGTTGATGGGCACCATCATGGCCGACGTCATGGACGGGCACCCCGAGCTCAATCCCTGGAAGGATTTCGACTGGCCAGCGATCCCCGGTTATTTCGGGCGCCCCTGGTTCCTGCCGATTCTCGGCGCCTATTACCGCATGAAGGACCTTGTAGGGTGATGACGCCCCTCGAACACCTGTCCCGCAACGGCCACCTGGACAAGTTTTTCATCGACGGTCAATGGGTTGAGCCGAGTGGCACCGCGACGGGCGCCGTCGTCAATCCGGCCACAGAAGAGGTTGTGAGCCAGTTTCGGCTTGGAAATGGCGAGGACGTGGACGCGGCCGTTGCAGCGGCTCGCAGGGCATTCGCCACCTGGAGTCGGACCACGCCAGAAGACCGCGCGGGTCTGCTCGATCGCCTGCAAGCGCTGATCGAGGCGCGCGGCGAACTGCTGGCTCAATGCCTGAGCCTCGAAATGGGCGCGGCGATCAGCTATGCGCGCAGCGCCCAGGTGCCGCTTGCGATCACGCATGTGAAGGTCGCTCGCGATGTGTTGACAGACTTTCGCTTCGTCAAGCAGCGGGGGCAGACCGCCGTCACCCACGAACCGATCGGTGTCTGCGCCTTGATCACTCCGTGGAACTGGCCACTTTACCAGATCACCGCCAAGGTTTCGCCGGCGCTCGCTGCAGGCTGCACGATCGTGCTGAAGCCGAGTGAGCTTTCTCCGCTGGACGCCGTGCTGTTCGCCGAGGCGATCGAGGAAGCCGGCTTTCCTGCCGGGGTTTTCAACCTCGTGCAAGGTGATGGTCCAGGCGTGGGTATGGGTCTCGCCTCCCATCCGGATGTCGACATGATCTCCATTACCGGGTCCACCCGCGCGGGCATTGCGGTGGCCCAGGCGGCAGCGACCACGGTCAAGCGTGTCGCGCAGGAGCTCGGCGGCAAGTCGCCGAACGTGATCCTGCCTGACGCAGATCTCGATCGCGCCGTTTCTCTGGGCGTTGCCGCCGCCTTCCGCAATCTCGGCCAGTCATGCAGCGCCCCGACGCGCATGATCGTGCCACGCGCGCTGCTTTCCGAGATCGAGGCAATCGCCAAAAGGGCCGCAGCCCAGATCGTCATTGGTGATCCTCTTTGCGAAGCCACAACTCATGGTGCAATCGCAAACCGTGCCCAATTCGACCGCATCCAAACCATGATCGGCGTCGGCATTTCTGAGGGCGCCAGGCTCCTCACCGGAGGACCGGGTCGTGCGCACGATCTGAACGTCGGGTTCTATGTGAAGCCGACCATCTTTTCCGACGTGCGCACGAGCATGCGCATTGCCCAGGAAGAGGTCTTCGGGCCAGTTCTCTGCATCATCCCCTACGACACAATCGAGGAGGCCGTCACCATCGCCAACGACACGGTTTACGGTCTGGGGGCCCATGTGCAGGGCGAGGATGTGGACACCGTCAGGGACGTGGCCTCGCGGATTCGCTCCGGTCAGGTGCATCTCAACTACCCGGCCTGGGATCCGCACGCTCCGTTTGGCGGTTTCAAGCAGTCCGGAAACGGACGCGAATATGGGATCGAGGGCATGTTGGAGTATCTCGAGGTCAAATCCATCCTCGGCTATTTCTAGGCGACATCTTCGCCAAGCACAGGGGCGCGCCCGTCGGCCGAGCCGAGCTCCTGGACCGGGCCTGGCAATTTGCCATGGCTCCGCAGCGCGCGGGCGATCTGCTGAGAAGCCGGTCGAGGCCCGGTGGCCAGGCTTGGTCGATCTAGAATACCGTCGAAATTAGAGATGTCTGGCCGTAACGGTTCAGCCGATCAAGTCTGTACGTTTCGTACATCGAATTGAACACAACCGTGGATAGATTACCATCGCCCTGGGCCGCGTATGGGGAGGGTTGGATGAGTAAGGTGCAGAGGATCAGTCCGGTAGTAGAGCAAGCAATCGCCGCAGTCCTCAATAGGGAGGATCGTGGTGACACCATCTCGATCACAGCGACATTAAACGCAACACGGCAAGCGGCCCCTTATCTGGTCGCATCCGAGGAAGAGCTAACCGAGGCGATCGTCGAGGCAGCAACTGCCCTTGGCCTGTCCGTGGCTTTCGACCGTCGGGAATAGCCGCCGCTCACTAGTCCTTGCTCGCTTCCCTGGCGCGCTTACTGCGAGCCCACGCGATGACGCGTGCGTGCTCGTCCGCTATAGCCGCGCCGAAGCGGCAAGGCATCGCCGATGCCCTGCAGTGATTGCGTCCTTGTTATAGCCAGCATCGCCAACGATCGCCCACACTGGTTGACGAAAGATGTTGGGCAACGCTGCGCCAGCGAACGGCCGCTCGCGCCTTGCTGCGCCAAGACGTCGGCGAAGGCAGGCCATCCCCGGCTCCGATCAAGAGCCCTGCGCCAGCCGGTCCACCAAGGTTGCAGCGATCACCCTCGATGTCGTAGAGCCTATGGTCGGCGGTCAAAATTGGCGGAGAAGAATATATGCCAGAGCACCCGAAACTCGTCTCGACTGCCAAGTCGCAGGGCGGCGCCCAGCATGTTTACTCTCATCTCTCGACGAGCTGCTCATGCGAAATGACGTTTGCCATTTTCGTGCCTCCGCAGGCACGGGAAAGGCGCTGCCCCGTGGTGTGGTACCTCTCCGGACTCAACTGCACCCATGCGAATGTAATGGAAAAAGGCGAATACAGACGTATTGCCGCCGAACTTGGCTTGATCGTCGTCTGTCCCGACACCAGCCCGCGTGGTGCCGACATTCCGGATGAAAAGGACAATTGGCAGTTCGGCAGCGGCGCCGGTTTCTACCTCGACGCGACGCAAGAGCCATATGCCAAGAACTATCGCATGTATTCCTATATCGTCGAGGAGCTGCCAGCCGTAATCGGGCGCGAATTTCCCGCCGATATGGCGCGCCAGTCGATCTTCGGCCATTCGATGGGCGGGCATGGCGCGCTGGCGATCGCACTGAAAAATCCCGCACGTTTCAGGAGTTGCTCGGCATTTGCGCCGATCGTGCAGCCAAGCACAGCCGGCTGGTCGAAGCCGGCTTTCGAAAAATATCTCGGCCTGGATGAGGTCTCGTGGCGGCGCTACGATGCCACATCGCTCATCGAGGATGGACACCGTTTCCCGGAATTCCTGGTCGATCAGGGAACGTCAGACGGTTTCCTCCAGGAGGGCCTCAGGCCTTGGCTGCTCGAAGACGCCTGCTCCAAGGCAGGCATTCCGTTGAAATTGCGGATGCAGGACGAATACGATCACTCCTATTTTTTCATTTCGACGTTCATGCATGACCATATGACGTGGCATGCCGACCGGCTTTCACGAGCCTAGGCCGTAGGAATAGGTCGGCAGTCAGGCGGGCTCGGTGACGACGCCGATACGCCGGTAGACGAATGGTTCGTCCCTCGAAGGGACCGTCGCAGCGCGCTGGGCTTCGTCGACCAGCATTGCCATGCGCGCATGGATCGGCGATTTCGCGCAAGCCGGGTCCGTCGCGGCGGCATCGCCGGCGATTGCCATCGCCTGGCAGCGGCAGCCGCCCCAGTCGATCTCGCGCCGCTCACAGTTGCGGCAGGGCTCCTGCATCCAGTCCGTGCCTCGAAAGGCATTAAATGCAGGGGACTCGGTCCAGATCGCGGCCAGGCTGCGTGGTCCAAAACGCTCGAAGCTGAGCGACGGGATGGTCTGGGCGGCATGGCATGGCAGTACGGTGCCGTCCGGCGTCACCATGAAGGCGTCGCGCGCCCAGCCGCCCATGCACGGCTTGGGATAGATGGCGAAATAATCCGGCGTGACGAAATCGATGTTCATGATGCCGGTGAGCCGTTCGCGCGCCGCCGCGACGATCTCCGCCTGCCGGTCGACGTCAGCACGCTCGGGCATCAGTTGATCGCGATTGGTCAGCGCCCAGCCGGCGTACTGCACGTTGGCGATCTCGAGACGCTCCGCACCCAGCGAAAGGGCCAGATCGATGAATTCCGGTACCTCCTCGATATTGTGGCGATGGATCGGCGCGTTGATGGTAAGCGGCAAGCCGGCCGCGCGAGCGCGCCGTGCCGTTTCCAGCTTCTTTTCGTGGCTGCCCCGGTGATTGCCGATGCGCTCGGTGGTCGCCGGTCGTGCGCCTTGAAAGCTCAGTTGCAGATGGTCGAGCCCGGCTTCGGCAAATGCCTCGATGCGGCCATCAGCAATGCCGACGCCGGCGGTGATCAGGTTGGTGTAGACGCCGCGGGCCGAAAGCCCGGCGATCAATTGCTCGAGATCGCGACGCAGCGTCGGTTCACCGCCGGACAGATGCACCTGGAGAACGCCAAGATCGGCCGCCTGCGAGAACAGGTCGAGCCAGCTCTGCGTGTCGAGTTCGCGATTGGCCTTCAGCAATTCGAGCGGATTGGAGCAATAGGGGCATTGCAGCGGGCAGCGATGCGTCAGTTCCGCCAGCATGCCGATCGGGGGGAGAGGGGGCTCGCTCATAGCTTCACCAGCAGCTTGTCCGACCATTCCTGCAGGAAGGCGATGACATCGGCCGCCACAGCCTCCTGTTCGGCGTCATAATCTGCGGCAAGGCCGGCAATGATGTGGCCGACCGTGGACCGCCCATCGCAGCGGCGCAATATGTCGAGGCTGATATCGTTTGGCCAGAACACCTTTTCGGGCGAAAGCACGGCGAACGCCTGGCGCACGGGGTCGTACTGTATGCGCACGTGCTTCGGCAGCGATGGAACCGACTGCGGCGACACCATGGCTCTTTCGCGCAGTGCTATCATTGGGCTGCCTCCGGACGGAAGGCGCCGGGCGGGATATTGCCCGGCTCGCCATAGGCGTGTTGAAGCGCGTCGAGCATGGCCCAGAGTATATCGCATTTGAACACCAGTGCATCGATCGCCTGCTGCTGGCGTTCCGCCGTGTCGGCATGTTCGAGCACATAGGCAAGCGCGAAGTCGGCGTCGCGCGATGCCTGTTCGGGCCGTCGGCTGAAGTAGGCCAGCGTGTCCTCGGTGATATAATCGTATCTGGCCAGCATCGCCGGTACCCGCTCGCCGATGATGAGCGGCGAGAACATCTCGGTCAGCGACGACGCGACCGCCTCCAGCAGGGTCCGGTTCGTGCAAAAGGAGAGGTAAGCGCCAACTGCGAAACGTGTCGCCGGCAGGGCCAGCCTCTCGCTCTTCACCGCGCCGGCATCGAGACCGAGCGAGGTCGCCAGGTGCAACCAGCGCGCAATACCGCCGCTCCAGCCGTCCTCGCCGTCATGATCCTCGATGCGTTTGCGCCAGGCGGCGCGAAACGCCGGATCCTCGGCATGTGCGAGGATCATAGCGTCCTTGCGTGGAATGACGGCCTGATAGCAATAGCGGTTCAGCGCCCAGGCCTGCATCTCGGTCTTCGACAGCGCACCGCTGGTCATCCTGTGATGGAAAGGATGGCGGTTGTGATAGCGCTCGGCACCGACCTGCCGCAGCACGGCTTCGAGCTCTCTGGAGGACAGGCCGTTGCTGGCTGCGTCGTGGAAATCACTCAAAGTTGCATCTCCATCCCGTCGCGGGCCACTTCCCAGCCAGCCGCTTTGACTGCAGCATGCTCGGCAGAATTCTCGTCCAGAACAGGATTGGTGTTGTTGATGTGGACGAAGACACGGCGGCCGATCCTCACATCGGCCAAGCCGGCGATCGACCCCGCGTCTCCCGACATTGCCAGATGCCCCATACGCGCACCGGTCTTTTGGCCGACGCGGGCAGCAATCATCTCGTCGTCGGTGAAGACCGTGCCGTCGAACAGAAGGCATGCGGCATCGGCTAGACGCGTGCACAGGGTCGCATCGATGCGGGCGCAGCCGGGGATGTAGAAGACGGAGCCGCGACTGCCGGCACCGGCGATTCGAACGCCGATCGTGTCGCCGGCATCGGAGCTGAAATTGGCATCCGGCTGGCCTCTTTCTTCGAGATAGAGGGCTATCTTCCCGGGGACGGGAAAGCTCTCGACAGCCACGCCTGTGTCGTGGCCGTCTGCATCGCAGATCGACAGTTCTTGCGCCGGCGGCAAGATGCGTCGCGGCACGAGCGCCGGATCGAGGACATTGAAAATCGAATTCGCCTCCAGCGTCGCCAGAACCTGTGTCGTTGCATAGATAGCGAAAGGCTGCCGCTCACGCAGGCTGAGCAGGCCGGCGACATGATCGACATCGGCATTGGTCAGCACCACCGCGCGAATAGGTGTCGAGCGCAGCGGCGCATCGTGCGCGGGTTGCAATTCAGGCGTTGCCGCGATCTGCTGGCGAATGTCGGGCGAGGCGTTGAACAGAACCCAGCCGAGTCCATCCGCCGATACGGCGACACTCGATTGGGTTCGTGAATGCACGCCAGCTACCCCGGCGCGAGCCCCGCGGCTCAGACGATAATTGCAGTTCCATTGCGGGAAGCCGCCGCCAGCGGCCGATCCGATGATTTTTAAGCGCATGAAAACGCCCGCCCCGCGGCTTCTCTGACCAGCAGCCAATTTGCGGCCGCAAGAAACGCCCCGCTCGCTTTGCGTGCATCAAACTCTTTCACGAAAATCCCATGCGGCAAGGGGATGCGTGCCCCTGTTGCCAGGGACACGCACCTCTGCGGCCTACTTCTTGGGAGTAATTTCAGCAGGCAGATACCGCGAAATTTCGAAGCCCGCAGCAACCTGACACATGGTCGGTTTTGTCCAGCTCTTCTTCATAGCATTTCTCCTCTTCTACCAGCCCGAAGGGGCCGATGCTGTCGTTAGTCAACCATTGCAGGGCACCGAAGCAATGGCTCGTCCATCACGTTTCAAAATGGACAAATGAATGAATAGGTTTTCAAAAGTCGAAAAAAGATCGAAAGTAGCTCTGGTCCTTCAATTGTTCATCGCGTAGGGTTTTTGCTCCTCCAGCGGAAGAATTGCACCTTCCCACCCATCCGCGCCGTGCGGATACCAGATCACTGAACTGTAGCCCCACTCGACTGCCCGTTTCGCGGCATTCCACTACATCCAGCAATTCGTCATGCAATAAAACAGAATCGCGCGCGATTTGTCGGTACCGGCCGCGGCTGCGTGGCCTTGGCGAAAGTAGTTGGCGGTCTCCTCCGAAATAGCGCCGTATCCCACGTTGGCCAGCCATATGCTGCCTGGAATGTCCTTTCTGACCTTGTCTCTCCATATCGTTCCTGCCGGCAGATTGGTCGGCCTCGGCGTGTCCGGCATCACGTCGAAAAAGACTGCCTTTTTCCCTCGCCACAGCGCTTCCGCCTCCTCCGTGGTCACCACTGTCGCGCCCTGCAGCGTGTCCGGCACGGGTGCCCGGTATTCGTCCAGCCGGTAGCCGGCGGGCTCGTCAACCCCGCCTGCCCATGCCGGCTCCGCAATGCCCAGGAGGCCCACCGTGAGCAGCAAAACCACTTCCATTCCTTTCATCGCCTGCCACAATCTGGCCTCCGCCGGGCCCGTCCCAACTATTGCGTGATCGGATTGTCATGTTCGTCGATCAGCGGCACGTTGTAACCCAGCAGGATCTTGATGATCTCCGCCTGGTTCTCCCTGATCGCCCGGTTGAGCGTCCGCTTCCATTCCTGATCGGACGGACGTACGCCCATGGTGATGCGGTAAGACATGCGCGAGCCGGTTTTTTCCTTCAGCAGCGGAACGATCGTGACGTCGGCTCCGAGTTCCCTGGCATAGTAGCCCGCCATCGGGCCCCACAGGACCGCCGCGTCGATCTTGCCGGCGAGCATGTCCTTGATCATGACCTCCCCCATGGAAGGGGTGACGCGCGTATCCACCGCCAGCGGGTAGATCTTGGCGGTCCGCAGAAGCTTGTTGGCGGCCATGTTGGCGGTTGGCGGCGTGCTTTCGACGACGCCGATTCTCTTGCCGGAAAGTTTCGGATCTTCGATCGTCTCGACGCCTTCCATCCCGTTGCCTTTCGGGTATACGAGCACATAGGCGGAGCGATAGTAGGCATTGGTGTTCTGCACCAGTTCATCACCTTGGGCGTAGCCCATGATGATGTCGCATCGGTTGGCCCCAAGCGTGTTGCGCACAAAGCCGGTGACAGTGGGAAACCACGTGTAAGCGACTGATTTCCGCCCCGTCTTCTTGGCAACCAGTTCAGCCAGCTTGTTTTCGAAGCCTTGGCCGTTCTTGTCGGTAAAGGGCATGTTCGAGGGATCTGCGCAGACGCGCAGAATGTCGGGATCGACCAGTTCGCCCGCAGCGCCAAGCCCGGCATTTTGTGCCAGAACATTCGACGGCAGCAAGGCGAGCGCGCCGAGGATCGGCAGAACGACGCGCAGCTTCGATGCAGTGCAGCCGGTCATATCATCCACCCATGCAGGATGCTTCGGCATCCTTGGCTGCCTGAGCCTTGTTTTCGTGCTTGGGCGGCCTGCCGCGGGGTGCCGCGCCATCGGCGCGCGCGCGCAGATAGACGTAGAGATCGTCCAGGTAACAATAGACGTTCTTGTTGTCGCCAAAGGCAGGCATGACATTTTCCTTGCCGCCGCCGACATTCTTGCGGCCCTCGGCGACGATCGACAGGAACGTGGCGTAATCCATGTTCTTCAGGCTATTAGCCAGGGCAGGCGCATAGCTCGAACCTGTGGCGTCCTGTCCGTGACAGACATGGCAATCTGAGTGATACCGGCGATACCCGCTGAAGGTGTACCAATCGACGGTACCGTTTTCGATCTTGTAGGTCGGATTTCCGTCCGCATCTAAATATTTGCCTCCTTCTTGCTTCACCACCTTGGCTTTTTCCATGCTGTCTTCGGCCCGTGCCAGACTTGAGCTGGCCAGAGGCAGCAGGACCAGGGCGAGAGCGGAAACTGCAATGCGAACGATCATTCAGACTCTTCCTTCATTTGCCAGAAACCCTGGCTGCCGTCGTGCAGCGGCATTGATCGGTGTTGGGTGGGCGGCGCAATCGAGAGCCCGGTTCCCGGCTTCGGGTGACCCGGGCTCTCGTTTTTCGAACCTAGTCGTAAGGCTCTTCCCGGCTATCAGTCCGGGAGGCCGAACACGGTGAGCTGGCCGCCCAGCGTCGTATAGTCGGCAAGTGCAGCGTAACCGCCGACAGCACCCAGACCGGCGGTTCCAACGACTGCGGTCTGGTCGCCCTGCGCACGGCCCTGATCAACGGCACCATGCCAGGCAGCGGCGTTATCGGGCGAAAGCAGCCCACCTGCCAGACCGATACCGGCCCATCCACCGACGCCGGACAGAACGGCGACGTACTGCTTGCCGTCATGTTCATAGGTCGTGATGTTGCCGATGATGCCGGACGGGGTCTTGAACTTGTACAGTTCCTTGCCGTCCTTATCGACCGCCTTGATGTAACCTTCGAGGGTACCGTAGAAGACGACGTCGCCATCGGTCGCCAACGCCCCCGACCACACCGAGAACTGCTCGGGCTTCGACCAGACGATCTCACCCTTGGCTGCATCCCAGGCAATGAAGTTGCCCATGTTACCGTCACCGCCAGGCGCCGCATACATCGACACGGTAGCGCCCACATAGGGCTGACCGGCGGTGTAGCTCACTTTGTAAGGCTCATAGTCCATGCAGACATGGTTGGTCGGCACGTAGAACAACCCGGTCTTCGGCGAGTAGGCGGCCGGCTGCTGGTCCTTGGTTCCAAGCGCGGCCGGGCAGATTCCGGTCGAGTTGGTGTCTTCGCCGTTCTGCTGGGTCGAATACTTGGCGACGACCTGTGGGCGGCCATACTGGTCGCTCTTGGGATCCATGTTGACTTCCGTCGCCCAGTTCACTGCCGGATCGTATTTTTTGGCGACGAGAAGTTCGCCGGTGGCTCGATCCATTGTGTAGGCAAAGCCGTTGCGGTCGAAATGCACCAGCACGTCGTGCTTGGCGCCGTTGACCTCCATGCCATCGACGAGAATCATCTCGTTGATGCCGTCATAGTCCCACTCGTCATGCGGGGTCATTTGGTAGAGCCATTTGGCAACACCGGTATCCGCATCGCGAGCCATGATTGTCATGGACCAGCGATTGTCGCCTGGGCGCTGGACCGGGTTCCACGTCGAGGGATTGCCGGTGCCGTAGTAGACGAGGTTCAGCTTGGGATCATAGGAATACCATCCCCATGTCGTGCCGCCGCCCGTCTTCCACTGTTCGCCTTCCCAGGTGTTCGTGCCGGAATCCTTTCCGACAGGCTTGCCGAGATGGGTCGTCTTCTCAGGATCGAGAAGGGTGTCTGCATCAGGACCTTCCGAATAGGCTTTCCAGGCGAGCTTGCCGTCTTTCAGATTGTAGGCGGCCAGCCAGCCGCGAACACCGAATTCAGCACCGGAGACGCCCACGAGCACCTTGTCCTTGATGACTACGGGTGCCGACGTGCCGGATTCGCCCTTTCCGCCGTCGGTCTGGTCGCCGTTCTTGACAGACCACACGACCTTGCCGGTCTTGGCATCGAGCGCGACGACGGTGGTGTCGGCCTGGTTGAGAATGATCTTGCCGTCGCCATAGGCGACACCGCGATTGACCGTGTCGCAGCACATGATCGGAATGACGTTCGTGTCCTGCTTGGGCTCGTATTTCCAGAGGATCTTGCCGTCGTTCTTGAGGTCCAGAGCATAGACGTTGTTTGGGAAAGGCGTGTGGACATACATCACGTCGCCGATGATTAGCGGCCCGCCTTCGTGACCACGCAGCACGCCGGTGGAAAAGCTCCATTTGACCTGCAGGTTTTTCACATTGTCGGCAGTGATCTGGTTGAGTTTGGAATAGCGGGTGTTGGCGTAGTCACCCGTCTGCATCGCCCAGTTCTTCGCATCCGATGCGAGCTTTGCAAGGTCTTCATTGGCCGAAGCCGTATAGGCAGCGCCGAGCGATAAAAACGCCGCGGTCGTCAGAATGTAGGTAGTTTTCGCAAGTACACGCATCCAAAATCCTCCCGGGTTCACAGTGAAGAATCGACCGTCAAGCCCCACAAGGGCTTGCCCAAGCAATTCATGTTGGGAAGTTATTTTCCGGCAGCTGTCACGACCTACCCCGAAGCAGAGGGCACCGTTACCGCCCGCCCCCCTTGGTCTTCGAAAGACTGCCGCCGCTCCCTGATGACGGTGGCGCTCTTGAAGCCGGAAACAGGAAAAAGCTATGTCATCGTAAAAGGCCAGGCAAGCAAAAACCTACAATGCATCGTTGCGCTGCAATATCGATTATGGTGCGGTGCAATATTCAGAAACAATTAAAAGAAGCGTCTTGTGAAAAACTATTAAGCAGATGAGCCTCCAGCCGCGACATATATAGCAACCATATTGTTCCCGTATTCTCAAGGTGATACACATTTAACTTTATTTCGATATATTCTACGAGGCACCTCGGAGTAAGTATGCGTGCATCTCGCTGCCTGCCGATAGTGGGCGAAGCATGAAATGAACGCGAGAAGGGGGGTGCACAGCGGGTCATGAAGCTGGCTCTTGTCGGCCGATAGGGCATTCCTCCTTTGGTCCTATACGCAGGCCATGGGAGCTTGACTGGCTTTGCGGCACGTCGCCAATTGGAGCGATGATCCCGTCTGGATGCATGGTGTCCAGGCCAACTGGAGGTTCCTCATGATAAGGTCTGTTGGATCTCTCACCTTGCCGGTGGCCTTTGCGGCGCTGGCCTTTGCGAACTCGGCCAATGCCGCGGGAGACTACCCGACGGCAACGATTGCCGACTACGTGCTCGGCTGCATGCAAACAAATGGCCAGACACGTCAGGCGCTTGAAAGCTGTTCCTGCTCGATCGATGTTATTGCCTCGATCCTTCCTTACGATCACTATGAGAGGGCGGAGACCTTCAAAAGCATGTCGTTGACGACAGGGGAGGCGGCAGGGTTGTTTCGCGAAAGCGCGCCGGCGAAGGCGGCGCGCACGGAACTGAAACGCGCGCAGGCGGAAGCTGACATACGTTGCTTTTAGTCAGGCGGAACAGGCACGCGTGGCCGTGCGCCTCACAGTCCCGCTGTTTCCATCGGCCGATGGCCGCGAAATACCTTGCCATCCGTGATACCTTGCCATCCGTGTCTGTCGCCTCCGCACGGATTTCGCCTTTGCCATCCGCCGTGATCAATTCGTCCACGTCCTGGAAAGCAAAGACGTTGTCGGCGACTTTCCTGATCTTGAATTCAAGGCCGCCGGCAGCGGCGAGAGCGGTCCGCCCGAGGCAACAAAGGCAGCACCGCGGCGCTGACCGCGGTGCAGGCGAAGCCGTTCACAAGCTTGCGTCGTACCCTGTCGATCGGCATGTCTCCTCCGATATGCATTCCGAACGGCAAGGCGATCAGGCCACATCCGGAAATTTTTGCTGGAATGACCGCAAAAGGTCGCTCATCACCTGTGGATTGCGATGTTGCCGCGGCAATCTTACGTCGAACATGCGAACCAGGAATGCCGATCAAATCGCTCGTTCCTTGCTCGGAAAGGCACATTTCCAGCGCACGACCTTGAGCCTCGGATGTTCCTGAGACCATTTTGCGATCTCGGCAGGCGCCAGGAACATGCATTGGAACAGAGAGCCGCGGCTCTCGAAATAGACATGTTCATCTCGGCAATTGCCCGGATTGGCGCTAAGGCACACCGTTAATATGAGATCGACCATGTCCATTTGGCACTTATCGTCGCCTGCGCGGCGAACTCTCCAGAGTTCGTGCTTTGGAGTTGCAGCGGATTCCTGAAGGTGCCCAAACAGCAAACCGGTTGGAGTGAGGCTACGCGCTCGGCCAATAGGCGTCAATAATGTGAACCGCGTGTCGCTGCGCACTTCCCCTTCGCGCAGTCGGGAAACGAAACAGGACCTTTGTACGATTGACTTCCGTCATCGGCAGTCTAGCTTTTCGAGGCGTGCAGGTGCTGCCAGTCCGGGGAGGAAGGACGAACGTTTGCTCTCCGGCGTAAACGGGGATGCCGGCGGTCAAGGCATCGACACGCGTAAATTGTCCGGGGCACTCACACGATCAATGAGGAAATGCCATGCGCGCAGTCGCATTTTTCGCCGCCGTGTCCGTCGCCACCTTTGTCACTACCCAGTCTCAGGCACAGGATGCCGCGGCGGGTGAGAAGGTCTTCGCCAAATGCAAGGTCTGCCACGTGGCAGACAAGGACCAGAACAAGATCGGTCCGTCCTTGAACGGCGTCATCGGCCGAACGGCCGGGACGCATCCAGGGTTCAGCTATTCCAAGGCGATGACCGAGGCCGGCAAGTCCGGCGTCAAATGGGATGAGGCCACGTTGACCACCTACCTTCACGATCCGAAAGCGATGGTCAAAGGAACGAAGATGGCGTTTGTCGGCCTCAAGAAAGACGAGGACATCGCCAATGTCATTGCCTACCTGAAGCAATTCTCCAAATAACGCGGTACTTCCGCCGGCCATTTGGACTGCGCCCGGCCGGCGTTGGCCTGGGCATTGCGCTTGAGGTCACGCAGCGTCTTGCAGCCTCTGCATCGCAGACGGCATATCGAACAGGCTGTCGCAAACGAGGTCGGCGCCAAGCTCTTCAACGGGAATTTGGCTGTATCCGCCACGCAGCAGAATGACTGCCATGCCGGCGGCGCGGGCGGCGGCCACGTCGGCGCTGCTGTCTCCGACCATCAGCGTGTCACGAGGTTCGACCTGAAGCTGGTCGAGCGCCAGCAACAGCGCGTCTGGTGCCGGTTTCAAGTATGTCACCGCGTCTCCGCCGACGATCGCGCCGAGATATTCCGTCAGCCCAAAATGGAGCAGGATTTCGCGAGCCGCCAACTGCGGCTTGTTGGTCACCACGCCCATGGCTATTCCGCTCAAATGCAAGTGCGTGAGAACCTCCCTGACGCCAGGCATCAGCCTCGTCCGGCCGGTCAGATGCCTGCGATAGATCGGCGCCATGACGCGGTTGGCCTCATCGAGCGCGCTGCCGAGGAGCGGCGTGCCGGAAGCCGCGAAGGCTCGTTCGACCAGTTTCCTGATGCCGCCGCCGATCATGGACTTGACCTGATCCAGGCGCAGCGGCGGCAGATCGCGGCCGGCCAGCAATTCGTTGACGGCGGCCGTTATATCAGGCGCCGAATCGACCAGCGTACCGTCGAGATCGAACAGGATCGCCTTGGGCGAGCGAAACGGCCTGCCTGCGCCGACGTTCATGCAGCACCCTTCCACTTGATCGAACAGCCGATCGAAGCGATCTGGTCGAGCGGTCCGTCGCCGGTTCGGGCAACCTGCTTCATCGCCTCGAACAGGTCGCGCCTCAGCCCGGGCGATTCGGCGTCGCGTCGCGACGCGTCAAGCCGGCCGCGATATTGCAGCGTCAACTCGCTGTTGAGCCCGAAGAAATCCGGGGTGCACACGGCTCCGTAGGCACGCGCCACCGTCTGGCGCTCGTCGTGGAGATAGGGGAAAGTGAAGCCGTTCGTGCTGGCGAAGAGCTTCATATTGTCGAAGGAATCATCCGGATAGGCCCCGGCATCGTTTGAGTTGATCGCGACAAAGCCGATGCCTTCGGCCTTGAGGTCGTTGGCGTCGCGCACCATGCGTGAAATCACCGCCTTCACATAGGGGCAGTGGTTGCAGATGAAGGCCACCACCAGCCCGTTCGGGCCGGCGTGGCTTAAGATCGAATGCGATGGGCCGTCGACGCCAGGCAAAACGGCGTCGATGGCTCGCCAGCCGAAATCGCAGACAGGTGGAATTGCCGCCATATTTGCCCTCCGATGAAACGGTTCATGCAGCTTTCCGGATCGCCCCGTCGGCCGCCTGCCTGATGGCGCCGATATTGGCGCAATAGGCCGCCTGGGTGCCGCCCTTAAAGATGGCCGAGCCGGCGACCAGCACATTGGCGCCGGCCGCGGTGACCAGCGGAGCGGTTTCGGGCGTGACGCCGCCGTCGATCTGTATGTCGATCGGACGATGGCCGACCAACGCCTTGACACGCCTGACCTTGTCGACGACTGCCGCAATGAAGGCCTGGCCGCCGAAGCCCGGATTGACCGTCATCAAAAGCACCAGATCGAGCCGGTCGAGCACATATTCGATGACGCTTTCCGGCGTTGACGGGTTCAGCGACACGCCGGCCTTCTTGCCGAGATTTCTGATTGCCTGCAGCGAACGGTCGAGATGCGGTCCGGCCTCGGCATGCACTGTAATGATGTCGCAACCGGCATCGGCGAAGGCGCCGAGATAGGCGTCGGCCGGCGCGATCATCAGGTGGCAGTCGAAGACCTTGTCCGTTCGATTACGGATCGCCTTGACCACCGGCGGACCGAAGGTGATGTTGGGCACGAAATGACCATCCATCACATCGAGATGGATCCAATCGGCACCCGCCCGGACGACCGCTTCGACCTCGTCGCCAAGCCGCGAGAAGTCCGCGGAAAGCACCGAAGGCGCGATGATTGTCGTAGTATCCATGGTCGTCGGCTCCCATTCTGTCGTCCGTTTCCGGTCGCTGCACACCAATCGGCGTCGTCTCGTCAGCGCGTCTTCGTCTCCGGTTCGCCTTCGAGCTTACCTTCCGCGAATACGCGGCTGCCGCGAATATCGGATTCCTCGATGGTGATAAGGTCGATTTTCGTCAACGCCCGGTCGCGCGATGCGAAAAGCCGGCTGGCCTGGCGAAGCCGCGCCCGGTCGAGGCCATTGCGAACCGATCGAGCGTTGGAGAAATGCGGCAGCCGCATGCGGATCGGGAGATACTCTTCGAGCGCCTTGGCCGCCGCTTCGCTGAGACGGTAATTCTGTTCCGCCAGCATGATCTCGGCGATCGATTTGAGTTCGCTGACGCCGTAGTCGGGAAAATCGAGGTGATGGGCGATGCGCGAGCGCATGCCGGGATTGCTGTCGAAGAAGCGGTCCATCTTGTCCTTGTAGCCGGCAAGAATCACAACCAGATCGTCACGGTTGTTTTCCATGCATTGCAGCAGGATTTCGATCGATTCCTGGCCGTAGTCGCGTTCGTTCTCTGGCTTGTAGAGATAGTAGGCCTCGTCGATGAAAAGCACCCCGCCCATGGCGCGCTTGATCACGTCGCGGGTTTTGGGCGCGGTGTGGCCCACATACTGGCCGACGAGATCGTCGCGCGTCACCGCGACCATGTGCCCTTCGCGGACATAGCCGAGACGATGCAGGATTTCCGCCATTCTGAGCGCCACGGTGGTCTTTCCGGTACCGGGATTTCCCGTAAAGTTCATGTGCAGCGTCGGCGCGCCCGCGATCAGCCCGAACTTGCGACGAAGCCGGTCGACCAGGAGCAGCGCGGCGATCTCGCGGATGCGGTTCTTGACGGGTTTCAGGCCAACGAGTTCGCGGTCGAGCTTTTCCATCACCTCGTCGATGTTGGATGCCTCGAACTCGGCCTGCAGATCAACCGTTTCGCCCGGCACGGCAGCGCCCTTTGCTATCGCGTCCAGCATGGTTTCGCCTAGCTCCGCTCGCCTTCGGGCCTGTCGGTCGCGTAAGGCACGATCGAATAGCCCTGGCTGCGCCCGTCACGCTCCTGGCGCAGCAGCCGGAACCCGGGTTCATGGGGCGGCCGGTTGACGATGAATGACATGCGCGGCGCTTCCCAGCCCTTGGTCGAGTCGAAGGCGGTGACCCG
This sequence comes from Mesorhizobium sp. M1348, assembly GCF_040317925.1. NCBI lineage: Bacteria > Pseudomonadati > Pseudomonadota > Alphaproteobacteria > Hyphomicrobiales > Phyllobacteriaceae > Mesorhizobium > Mesorhizobium sp. M1348. The sequence goes on from NZ_JAMYLH010000010.1 coordinate 136,733, forward strand.
GACATACATGTTGGGCATGGCTTTCCGGCAATTGTTGATTTCAAGCAGGATGCCCGCCGGGTCCCTCAGGTCGAACATCGGGTTGCCGTACATTTCCCAATAGGTGTTTCGCGGATGCGGATCGTCCGTGTACTCGACGCTGACCGCCCAGTGGTTTTTCAGCGCGTATTTGATCTGCGCCGAAATCTGCTCATCGGTCAGCTCGGGCAGGAACGAAAACTGTCCCTGCGTGACCTTGTTTCCGGGATTGGTCATCATGGCGAAGGTTCCTTTCGTCTAGAAGTTCGGCGTTGCGGTTGGCACAAAGTCGGCCGTGTCTGTCGATTCGTAGTTGAAGGTGACGTCCTTCCACGTCTCCAAGGCCGCCTTGAGCGGCGTGCACCATCTGGCCGCCTGTTCGAGGATTTTGGTCCCTTCGCGCAGATAGTCGCGGCCCTCGTTGCGGGCGAGGATCATCGCCTCCAACGCGACGCGATTGGCCGTCGCGCCGGCCTGGATGCCGTCCGGATGACCGATCGTGCCGCCGCCGAACTGCAGGATGACGTCCTCGCCGAGATAATGGATCAACTGGTGCATCTGGCCGGCATGGATGCCACCGGAGGCGACGGGCATCACCTTGTTGAGCGAGGCCCAGTCCTGATCGAAGAACAGCCCGGTTTCGAGGTTCTGCGGCGTGCGCTCCTCGCGCAGCGTGTCATAAAACCCCTTGATCATAAGCGGGTCGCCTTCCAGCTTGCCGACCACCGTGCCGGCATGGATGTGATCGACGCCGGCCATCCGCATCCATTTGCAGATGACACGAAAATTCATGCCGTGGTTCTTCTGGCGCGAATAGGTCGAGTTGCCGGCCCGGTGCAGGTGCAGGATCATGTCGTTGCGGCGTGCCCACTTGGCCATCGACTGGATCGCCGTATAGCCAATGACGAGGTCGATCATGACGATGCAGGAGCCAAGCTGTTTTGCAAATTCGGCGCGCTCGTACATCTCCTCCATCGTGCCGGCGGTGACGTTGAGATAATGGCCCTTGACTTCGCCGGTGGCGGCCGACGCCTTGTTCACAGCCTCCATGCAGTAGAGGAAACGGTCGCGCCAGTGCATGAAGGGCTGCGAGTTGATGTTCTCGTCGTCCTTGACGAAGTCGAGGCCACCCTTCAGCGCCTCGTAGACGACGCGGCCGTAGTTGCGACCTGATAGGCCAAGCTTCGGCTTCGTCGTCGCGCCGAGCAGCGGCCGGCCGAACTTGTCGAGCCGCTCGCGTTCCACCACGATGCCGGTCGCCGGGCCCTGGAATGTCTTGAGGTAAGCCACCGGGATGCGCATGTCCTCGAGCCGCAAGGCCTTGACGGCCTTGAAGCCGAACACGTTGCCGATGATCGATGCAGTCAGGTTGGCGATGGAGCCTGGCTCGAACAGGTCGAGGTCGTAGGCAATATAGGCGAAGTACTGCTGCTCGATCCTGGTGCCTGGACCTGTGTTCGGCACCGGCTCGGATTTGAACGCCTTGGCGCGGTAGAGCTCGCAGGCGGTCAGCCTGTCGGTCCACACCACGGTCCATGTCGCGGTAGAGGATTCACCGGCGATGGCGGCGGCCGCCTCCTCGTGGTCGACGCCGGGCTGCGGCGTGATCCGAAACATGGCGATCAGGTCGGTCTCCTTGGGCCGGTAGTCCGGCTCCCAGTAGCCCATCTTCTTGTAGGGGATGACGCCCGACCGGTAGCGTTCCTTGCCTTCCTTGAGCGTGCCTGCTGACTGCATGTCGATCTTGTTCATGGCAGGTCTCCTGTTTGCCGCTCAGGCGGCTTTCGCGGTTGCGATATGGGGGTCTAGCTTTCCTGCGGCGTAACGTTTCGCCATCTCATCCATGGCGATCACCCTGATCTTCGACGCGTGGCCTGCGGTGCCGAAGCGTTCGAAGCGATCGCGGCAAAGGTCGCGCAGGGCGTCCATTGCGGGTTTCAGGAATTTACGCGGATCGAATTCGCGCGGGTCCTCCGTCGCGACGCGGCGGAACTGCCCGGCCATGGCCATTCGGCAATCGGTGTCGATGTTGACCTTGCGCACGCCGTAGCGGATGCCGCGCTCGATTTCCTCGACCGGGACGCCAAAGGTCTGGGGCATCTCGCCGCCATAGTTGTTGATGATGTCCTGCAGTTCTTGCGGCACGGAGGAAGACCCGTGCATGACCAGATGCGTGTTGGGCAGCTTTTCGTGGATCGCCTCGATCACCTGCATGGCCAGGATGCCGCCGTCGGGCTTGCGGCTGAATTTGTAGGCGCCGTGCGAGGTACCGCAGGCGATCGCCAGCGCGTCGACCCGGGTGGCGGTCACGAAGTCGACCGCCTGATCGGGATCGGTCAAAAGCTGGTCGTGGGAAAGCGCACCTTCGGCGCCGTGCCCGTCCTCGGCCTCGCCCTGGCCGGTTTCCAGCGAGCCGAGCACGCCGAGCTCGCCTTCGACCGAGGCGCCGACCCAATGCGCCATGCGCGCGACACGTTCGGTGATGGCGACGTTGTAATCGTAGCTCGCCGGGGTCTTGGCGTCCGCCATCAGCGACCCGTCCATCATCACCGAGGTGAAGCCGTGGCGGATCGCCGACAGGCAGGTGGCTTCGTTGTTGCCGTGATCCTGATGGATGCATAGCGGAATGGCCGGATGGATTTCGGTCAACGCCTCCATCATCTTGGCCAGCATGATGTCATTGGCATAGGAACGGGCGCCGCGCGAGGCCTGGATGATGACCGGCGCATCGCAGGCCCTGGCGGCCTCCATGATGGCGAGGCCCTGTTCCATGTTGTTGATGTTGAATGCCGGCACCCCGTAGCCGTGCTCGGCGGCATGGTCGAGAAGCTGGCGAAGGGTGATGCGGGCCATGGTCGTCCTCCTAGATGATGAGCTTCAGCGCCGCTGCCGCGACGGCTTCGGGCGTGATGTCGAAATGCCGGTAGAGATCCGAGGCAGGGGCGCTGGCGCCGAAACCGGCCATGCCGACGAAAGTGCCGGTGTCGCCGATCCAGCGGTCCCAGCCGAGCCGTGCTGCGGCTTCGATGGCAATGCGCGGCGCCGAGCCGAGGACAGCCTTGCGGGTGCCGGCGTCCTGTTCCTCGAAAAGCTCCCAGCATGGCATCGAGACGACCGCGGCTGCGATGCCGTGCTCGGCCTCCAGCCGTTCGGCGGCGGCAACCGCGATTTCGACCTCCGAGCCGGTGGCGATCAGCGTTACCGCGCGGTGCCCGGCTGGCTCGCGCAGGATGTAGGCGCCCCGGCTCGACCGGTTCTCGTCGTCGTGCGCTTGGCGCAGCATCGGCAGGTTCTGGCGCGAGAGCACCAGCACGCTCGGCCGGTTCTCGCTTCTCAGCGCCAGTTCCCAGCACTCCGCCGTTTCGATGATGTCGGCCGGACGGAAGACGTTGAGGTTTGGTGTCGCCCGCAGCATCGCCAGGTGCTCGACCGGCTGGTGGGTCGGGCCGTCCTCGCCGAGCCCGATGGAATCATGCGTCATCACATAAATGACGCGCTGGCCCATGAGCGCCGAGAGCCGCATCGCGCCGCGCGCATAGTCGGCGAAGCACAGGAACGTGCCGCCATAAGGCACGAAGCCGCCATGCAGTGCGATCCCGTTCATGGCTGCGGCCATGCCGTGCTCGCGGATGCCATAGTGGATGTAGCGGCCGGCATAATCATCAGGCGCTATGCGATCCATGCCCTTGGTGATCGTCAGGTTCGAATGCGTCAGATCGGCGGAGCCGCCGACGGTCAGCTCGGTTGCGCCATTGATCGTAGTGAGCGCCATTTCCGAGGCTTTTCGCGTTGCAACCTTGGTCGCCGTCCCGACATGCTCCTTGCGGAAAGCGCCGAGCGCTTCGAAGACCGCGTCGGGCAGGGCGCCGGCGACCGCGCTCTCGAAGGCCTGCCGCCGTGGCGAGGCGGCAAGCCGCTGCTCCCAGGCGCGCCGCACGGCTTGACCGCGGTCGGCAATCTCGCGCCAAGCGAAACGGATATCGTCCGGCACCTCGAACGGCGCGTAAGCCCAGCCGATGTTTTCGCGCGTAGCGGCGATCTCCGCGTCGCCCAGCGGCGCGCCATGCGTCTTTTCCGAACCGCCCAGATTGGGCGCTCCCTTGCCGATCACCGTGCGGCAGGCGATCAGGGACGGCCGATCCGACTGCTGCGCCGCTTCGATTGCCGCTGCAACGGTTTCGGTCTCGTGGCCGTTCACCGACTGGACATGCCATCCAGCGGCTTTGAACCGTGCCGGCTGGTCCATCGATGTCGACAGCGAGGTCGGTCCGTCGATCGAGATCGCATTGTCGTCCCAAAAGACGATCAGCCGGGAGAGCTTCAGGTGACCGGCAAGATCGATCGCCTCGTGGCTGATGCCTTCCTGCAGGCAGCCGTCGCCGGCGATCGCGTAGGTGAAATGGTCGACGAGATCGGCGCCGTGGCGGGCAGCAAGCATGCGCTCCGCCAGCGCCATGCCGACCGCGGTCGAAATGCCTTGTCCAAGCGGACCGGTCGTCGTCTCGATGCCAAGCGCATGGCCATATTCCGGATGGCCGGCAGTGCGGCTGCCCAGCTGGCGAAACCGCTGCAACTCCTCGATAGGCATGTCCTCGTAGCCGAGCAGGTAATGCAGCGCATATTGCAGCATCGAGCCGTGCCCGGCCGAAAGCACGAAGCGGTCGCGATCGGGCCAGTCCGGCATCGACGGATCGATATTGATGAAGCGGCTGAACAGCACCGTCGCGACATCGGCCATGCCCATCGGCATGCCCGGATGACCGGAATTGGCCTTTTGGACGCTGTCCATCGCCAGTGCGCGAATGGCGTTCGCCATATCGCGCTCCAACACGGCGGCGACGGGCTTCAGTGCTGCTGCTTGGCTGTTCATGGCGTCCTCCTCACGACACACGGTTCTTGCGTTCGATCAATTGCAGGATGAGCGGCGTCAGGATCAGCTGCATGGCGAGGTCGAGCTTGTTGCCGGGCACCACTATGGAATTCGGCCGCGACATGAACGAGTCGTGGATCATCGAAAGCAGGTAGGGGAAATCGATGCCGCGCGGATTGGCGAAGCGGATAACCAGCATCGATTCGTCGGGCGTCGGAATCCAGCGCGCGATGAATGGATTGGACGTGTCGACGATCGGCACGCGCTGGAAGTTGATGGCGGTCTGCGAAAACTGCGGGACGATGTAGCGGACATAGTCCGGCATGCGGCGCAGGATCACGTCCATCACCGCCTCGGTGGAATAGCCGCGCGTTGTGCGGTCGCGATGGATCTTCTGGATCCATTCGAGATTTATGACCGGCACCACGCCGATCTTGAGGTCCGCGTGCCTGGCCAGATTGATCTTGTCGGTGACGACGCAGCCATGCAGGCCCTCGTAGAAGAGCAGGTCGCTCGGCGGAAATTCGCGCCATTCGGTGAAATGTCCTGGCGGCGTGCCGTACTGCTTCTCCTCATCCTCGTCATGGATGTAGGTGCGGGTCTTTCCGGTTCCCCGGCGGCCATATTCCTCAAACACCTCTTCGAGGATTGCCAGTTCATTGGCCTCGGCATGGAAGTGGGTGAAGTTCGGATTGCCTGCCTTTTCCTCCTCGGCCACCTTCGCCTTCATCGTGGCGCGGTCGTAGCGATGGAAAGCATCGCCTTCGATGAAGGCGGCCCCGATGTTCTCGCGCCGGAAGATCAGCTCGAAGATGCGCTTGACAGAGGTAGTGCCTGCGCCCGACGACCCGGTGATGGTAATGATGGGGTGCTTTGCCGACATGGTATTCAGGCCCTGAAAAGGCCGCGGCGGCTGAACAGCGGCGCGCGCTCGCCGATGGCGCTCGGCTCGGTGTGGTAGCGGGTGATACGCGCGACTTCCCGCGCCGATCCGAAAACCATGGGCACGCGCTGGTGCAGGCTCTCGGGTTCGATTTCGAGGATGCGGGTGATCGTATCGGTGGCGCCACCGGCCGCCTGTTCGACGAGATAGGCGATCGGGTTTGCCTCATAAACGAGGCGAAGCCGCCCCTGCCTGTAGCCCTTGCGCTTGTCGCCTGGATACAGGAATACGCCGCCGCGCATCAATATGCGGTAGCAGTCGGCGACCAGCGAGGCGATCCAGCGCATGTTGAAGTCCTTCTCGCGTGGGCCTTCGGTGCCTTCGAGGCAGTCGTCGATGTAGAGCCGCACCGCCTCGTCCCAGTGCCGGTAGTTGGCGGCGTTGATGGCGAATTCCTGGGTACGCTGGGGGATGACCCGGCTCTCGTAGGCCTGGACGAAGGTGCCGAGCCTGGCCGAGAGAACGAAGACATGCGTGCCGCTGCCGAGAGACAGAACGAGCGCCAGCTGCGGCCCGTAGATGAAGAAACCGGCGCCCAGTTGGTTCACCCCTGCTTGCAAAAATGAGGCGGCCGGATTCCCATCCGGCGCGCCAGTTGCAGGCAGAAGCGAGAAGATCGTTCCAATCGACACGTTGGTGTCGATGTTGGAAGAGCCGTCGAGCGGGTCGATGGCGATGGCAAGAGGCGCTTGCCTGTCGAGAAGCACTGGCTGGTCCAGTTCCTCGGAAGCGTAGAGCGCGACCGGAGCGTGGCGCATGGCATCGAGAAAGATGTCGTCGGCGAAGACATCGAGATCCTTCTGAACATCGCCGTCAGCATTGGCGCCACGGGTTCCGGCAAAGGCGGTGCCGAGTACCCCTTGATTGATGGTGTTGCGGATCGTGGTGGCCGCCTGCGTCAGCCGACGGACGGTCATTACGACCGCGGAGCGCAGTTCGTCCGGCTCGCCGAGATAGGAGTTCAGAAAAGCGTCGAGCGTTGCCGCTGGCATCGTAACCTCCCGATCCAGCCGCCTCTCCTCGGATCGGCCGGATTGGGGAATGAAAACAAACGATGCTGGATAAGTAAAATTCAATAACTTTACTTTAGCACTAAAAAAATTTTAGTATGCGGTATGAGAAACCTCACGCTCAAGCAGTTCAAGACCGTTCAGGCAATCGTCCGCCACGGGAAAATCGTCAGTGCTTCCAGGGCGTTAGGCCTGTCTCCTCCAGCGGTGACGATCCAGTTGCGGCAGGTTGAGGAAGAGTTCCAGCTGGCCTTGTTTGACCGGACGGCGGACGGTATGCGTCCCACTGCCGCAGGTCTTGCCTTCGTCGAGACGGCACAGGCGATCGAGGAGCGGCTTCGTCTGCTCGAAGACAAGATGGATGCGATCAAGGGCGTGCGCGCCGGCAGCTTGCGACTCGGTGTCGTTTCCACGGCCAAATATTTCGCACCGCGGCTGATGGCTGCCTTCATGAAGGAACATCCCGACATCGACATGCGGCTTGCCATTGGTAATCGCGCCGAGACGATCGACAATCTGAAGAATCACGACATCGACATCGCGCTGATGGGACGCCCGGCGAAAGAAGTCCCGGTGCGTGCCTCGGTCTTCGGCGATCATCCGCTGGTCATCATCGCGCCGCCGGACCACCCGCTGGCCTCGATGCGCGAGATATCCAAGGAGCGGATCGCCCAGGAACATTTCCTCATTCGCGAGTCCGGCTCCGGCACGCGCATCTCGCTGGAAATATTCCTGAGCGACGTGCCTGGCCGCATCGACGATCTCGGCGTCGAGATGGGCTCGAACGAGACGATCAAACAGGCGGTGATGGCCGGGCTCGGCATCGCCTTCATCTCTGCCCACACCATCGCCGCGGAAATCGAGGCTGGCCGGCTTGTCATCCTCGACGTTGTCGGCATGCCGATCCGCCGGCAATGGTTTTCGGTGATGCGCAGCGATCACGCGATCTCGCCGGCGATGGCGACCTTCCACGATTTTCTGATGCGCAAGGGCGCGATGTACCTGCCGCTGTTCGGCAAGCTCTATCCGCACGAGGAGCCGATCCCCAAAGGTCGCGCGAGTTAGGGGCGCGGCACAGGCAAACGCTTCAGACATGGCGTGCATCAGCGGCTGATCGGCTGTGACCTCCAGACCGACGTCCACGAGCCGAGCATCGGCATCGCTCGTGGCACGCATTTGCGGAGCCGAGGCGACCGCCATCCAAGCGCTGGGCCACGGGGTAGCGCACCCGCATTCACGGAACGGGTGGGCTTTGACTGAGCTTCTGCTAGCCTACAATTGGTTCGGCGCCAGCTTCTTCGAGGCCAGCTGCCGCTTGGGCGGCAAGACCGCGGGCCGCTGCTTGTGAATCGTAAAATTCCTCAAGTGCATAGACTCTGCCCCACCGCAGGGTGAACACGTGGAGACCGCGGTTGACGTACGACGCGTCGCCGTTGAGCAGCGTTGCGGTGCCGTCCCACTGGGCAAACACGGTGGTATGCCACGGCCAGCCGTTCACCCAGATGTGGTTGACCGTGAGATGGAGATTGGGCAGGACGCGGCCGAGGCGCTCAAACCAGCGGCGCATGGCTTCTTTGTCGTGGCGCTCACCACCAAGCGCGTGGGCGCCGGAAACGCGGTGATGGACATGCGGCGCGAGTGCCTTCACCGCCTCATCCCAGCGATGGTTATTGACGTGGTCGAAGCTCTCTCGGATCGATTTCTCGACAAAATAACTGTATAGCATTTGACCTCTCCTCAAGCTTATTCGATGGCGTGATCGAGGGCACAGTGGCGCTCCGTCCGCTGACTCTGATGATGCTCGCCGCCATTGGGGAACGATGGCGTTGATCCGATGGAACCTTATTGGTTTCTGTCCGGTGGCCGCTGCCGTAGCCGTCTCTAATGCGGCTTTTGCCTGCTCCTAGCGCTCTCGGGAGGACCATCCGAACAGGACGCCCGCCAGCACAATGGCGGGTCTCGTTCTTCATGCCCATCTCTTCATATCGAGTAGATTGCGTTCGACCTCTACGTCGGCCGCGCGGACGCGAGAGCCCACGGTCCGCAGTACGCAGGTTGCGGTCTGCACGTCGGGTCAGCGCATTGTCGCGTCGGCTCGCAGATCCATGTCCGTCTCGGTCGAGACCGTCACCTGCTCGCCGGACCTTGAGAACGCGTAAAGCGAGCCCTGGTGGCCCGGCATGGAAAAGGCGACGGAGTCATCGTCGGCGAGACCCATGACGATGCGCAGCGGATCGCCCCCGGTCTTCGGCGCGAAGGTGGCGGTGACCTCTAGGAGGTCGCCGTCGACCGGGACGTAGTAGACCACCATGTCAAGGTGTCCCGCGTGCAGGCTGCCGCCCTCGATCGGGCGTCCGATGGTGGCTTCCTCGGCAAAAGCGGGGGTCGCAAGAAACAGCGCGGCCAGGAGCGATGCGCTCAAGGTTTTGCGGATCATTTTCGTATCTCCTTTTTAGATTGCGTTCGAACTCTATATAGGCTATAGATTACGAACGCAATCTAAAAAAAGAGGTCGACAATGCGCGTAAGTCGCACTCGGGCCGCGAAAAACCGCGAAACCGTAATCAACGTGGCAAGCCGCCTTTTTCGGGAGCGCGGCTTTGACGGTATTGGCCTTAAGGATCTGATGAAGGGCGCCGGACTGACCCAAGGCGCGTTTTACAAGCAGTTCGCATCCAAGGACGACCTGGCGGCGCAGGCGTCCAGGCGGGCGATGGAGAGCGCCACCCGTCGATGGTCGGCCGCCACTGCGGCAAACCCTGATGATCCGCTTGGCGCGGTGATCGCGTTCTACCTCAGTATGGACCATCGCGGAGAAAAGATGGACGGCTGCCCGATCGTGGCGCTCGGCTCGGATGCCGCCAGACAGGGCATGGACGTGAAAGCGCCGTTCGAAGCCGGGATCAAGGAGCATCTCGAGATCCTCGGCCGTTTCGTTGTCGAGGCCAATGGCGGGGAGTTCGATGGCAAGGCCATGGCCATTCTCTCGACGATGGTCGGTGCGCTGATGTTATCGCGCGTTATCAACGATCCTGACCTCGCGCAGGCCTTTCTGGATGCGGCGGCCAATCAGGTTCGTGAATCAGCCGGCGCTTGAACGGCGTCGCGGCGCCGGCGGCGCGCCCAAACTGATAGGAAAATAGATGCGACGGATTGTTGTTACGGGCATGGGAGCGGTCACGCCCCTTGCTGCCGATGTTGAAACGTCCTGGTCGCGTCTCCTGGCCGGCCGCTCGGGCATCCGGAGGCTTCCCGACAATGTGGTGGGCGACCTGCCGGCGAAGGTCGGCGGGGTGGTGCCCTCCACAGAAGAAGATCCGGACGCTGGTTTCGATCCGGAAGCGGTCCTTCCGCTGAAGGATCAGCGCAAGGTAGACCGGTTCATTCTCTTTGCGCTGGCGGCGGCACAAGAGGCGCTCGCCCAAGCAAGATGGGCCCCCGCCTCGGAAGTGGATCGCTTGCGCACGGCCACGATCATCGCTTCGGGCGTCGGCGGGTTCCCGGCCATAACCGAGGCGGTGCGCACGGTCGACCGGCGCGGCGTCCGCCGTCTATCACCTTTTACGGTGCCGTCCTTCCTGGTGAACCTCGCGGCAGGCCACGTCTCGATCCGCTATGGCTTCAAAGGTCCGCTCGGTGCACCGGTGACGGCGTGCGCGGCCGGCATTCAGGCGATCGGCGATGCGGCTCGCCTAATCCGCGCCAATGAAGCCGATATTGCCGTGTGCGGCGGGACGGAAGCATGCATGAATCTTGTCAGCCTCGGTGGGTTTGCCGCGGCACGCTCTCTTTCGACCTCCTTTAATCACCGTCCTGATGAGGCCTCCCGACCGTTCGACAAGTCGCGGGACGGCTTCGTCATGGGCGAAGGAGCCGGCATGCTGGTCATCGAGGAATTGAGCCACGCGCTGGCGCGCGGCGCAAGACCGCTGGCCGAGCTTGTCGGCTACGGCACGACGGCGGATGCTCATCACGTCACCTCCGGTCCCGAGGACGGCGACGGTGCGCGCCGGGCCATGGAGATCGCAATCGCCCAAGCAGGGATTTCGCCCCGCGAGGTTCGTTATCTCAATGCCCATGCGACCTCCACGCCGGTAGGCGATCTGGGTGAGATCGAAGCGATCAAGAGCGTGTTCGGGCGCGATTTCGCGATAGCCGTCAGTGCAACGAAATCGGCGACCGGACACCTGCTCGGAGCCGCCGGCGGGCTCGGAGCAATCTTCGCAATCCTGGCGCTCAGGGATCAGATGGCACCGCCGACCCTCAATCTGAGCGCTCCCGATCCGGCCGGCGACGGGATCGACTTCGTCGCAAACCGGGCCCGGCCGATGGCGTTGGGCTATGCAATCTCCAATGGCTTCGGCTTCGGAGGCGTTAATGCCAGCGCGCTGTTCCGGCGCTGGACGGATGATCTGGCCGGCGCGAGTACCGGAGGCGCTCATGATTGACGCCTTTCGCTCCGACCTTTCGTGCTTCTCCCACGCCAATCCAAAACGAAGAAAGAAGTGACCTCCATGAACAAGACCAATCTGGGCGTCGCCCTGGTGACCGGGGCATCCAGCGGCATCGGGCACACGACGGCCAAAGCCCTGCAGAACGCGGGCTTTCGCGTGTTCGGAACCAGCCGTCGCGCGGTCGCCGACCGATCCGACGGCGTTACCATGCTGGCCTGCGACGTGACCGATGACACGTCCGTGGCGAAACTTGTCCAGGACGTGCTGGCCGAGACCGGGCGCATCGACCTGCTCGTCAACAATGCCGGCGTTGGCCTGCTTGGTGGCGCGGAGGAGTCCTCGATGGCCCAGGCCAAGTCGCTATTTGACGTGAACGTCTTTGGCGTTATGCGAGTAACCAAAGCGGTGTTGCCGACAATGCGCCGTCAAGGCAAGGGCAGAATCGTCAATTTGAGCTCGGTGCAGGGGTTCATTCCAGCTCCCTATTTCGCGCTTTATTCGTCGACCAAGCATGCCGTTGAGGGCTATTCCGAATCGCTCGACCACGAACTGCGTACTTTCGGAATTCGCGTCGTGTTGGTGGAGCCCGCCTATACCCGCACCTCATTTGAAGAAAATCTCGCCAGGCCGGATCAGTTGCTTGATATCTATGACTCCGCGCGCGCTGGCATGAATGCAGCTGTGCGGAAAGCGATGGAAAAAGGCGATGCGCCCGAAGTGGTGGCCAGGACCGTTTTGGCGGCTGCGATCGATCCCGCTCCCAAGAGGCGCTATGCGGCTGGAAAAATGGCGCGCCAGGTTAGTTTCCTGCGCCGTTTCGTCCCCGCATCCGCTTTCGACAAGAGCCTGCGAAAGCAGAACGGCCTGCCGGTCTGAGGTCGACAACAATGATATTCCTGTTTCGCTCGAACCCGTGCGCGAGCGCGTTCCAGGAGTTCACATTTTTCGGCACTGGCACAGCCGGACGCGCATCTTCGATGCGCCAGCGTCCGCGACTGAGCCCTGCGGTCGTTGGCGTTAGATTAGCGCCATGTTATATTGCGGCGCGAAAGAGCGGGGGCCACGTTCTTTTCACACCCGTAAGCGATCCGTATGTGCGACCCCTGCAGACTGGTCGGTATCACGGAAACTCCCGCGCATGGGGTTCGGGATTCGAGGGGGACAAGGGGTAATGCTTTACACGCTCGTTATGATGGTCTGCCTGACGGATGTGCCGCAGACCTGTGAACAACGCGAACAGATGGTGGACGGCCTGGCGATGAATCCCGGGACCGCCTTCATGCAGGCGCAATCGCTGGTAGCCCAGTGGATCGAGACGCATCCCGGTTATTTCGTTCAGCGCTGGCGCGTGCTGCCCGGCCGTGGATCGTGATATCCGCCGCAAAGATCGAATGAGGTCCTACTTCTTCGCGGCGAGCGTTTCCGAGACGACCTTGGACAATTGATAGAGCCGCTGCTCGATTATCGTCGGCACTTCACAGACGTAAGTCAGTGATTGGACGCGTTCATTGAAAATTCGCGTTGCGAATTTCAGCTGTTCGGTTCGCCGATCGATCTCTTCGGGATCTGCATCCGGCTTTGCCCGCAACGCATCGACATCGGACGCTTCCTTGCGCAACGCGGCGGCCATTTCGAGTTGCTTGTGGGCGTAACGGGAAATGCCGGAGATCACCTGCGAGCGCTCGGCGTCCATGTGATCGAACATGCCTTGCACCAGCATCGCCATTTTGGGTGCAAGTTGCTCGGCCGGCAAGGAGGAGGCGAAATCCTTGATCTTCTTTTGAGCTTCCGCAATCGGCATCCGGCGAGCTGCCAGCTCCTCGACCAGGGCGGAGATGGTGGGGTCCTTCGACCAGTCCTTCGCCGCTGAAGGAAGGTCCGGTCCGCTCCAGATCTGGCCGAGCGAGAGTTGCGGCACCTTGCGCTGTATGCAGGGCCAGTCTGGATCGGGGTTGGCTGCCATGGCGTCGACGCCCGGCGCGAGCATGGCAACCAGAGCCAGTCCGCGAACAAGGCTCATTCGTGCCATCAGGCATTTCCTCCCGTGTCCTGTTTGCGGGTCATCAGGCCGCGCGAAGGGTCGTAGGCGATGATGGCGGCGGCAAGGAACAGCAGCGTGCAGCCGGCAACGACGCCCAGCGACAGCCACTCAACCTGGCCGTAGAAGGCGAAGCGGATCAGTTCGACAGCGTAAGTAAACGGATTGGCGAGGCAGATTTTGTAGAGCAGGGGGCTAGCCTCCTGGATACGCCACAAGGGATAGAGTGCCGGAGAAGCGAAATAGCCGGGAAAGATGACGAAGTTCATGATGCCGGCGAAGTTTTCGAGCTGCTTGATCATCGAGGACAAAAGCATGCCGAGCGCGCACAGCATCATGCCTGACAGGAACAGCGCCGGCAGTACTGTGAGATAGCCGAGCGGCGGCGCCTTGACGCCCCAGAACCAAGCAACGATCAGGAACGCGTAAACCTGCGCGATCGACACGGCGACACCGGCGAGCATCTTCGAGATCAGTAAAAACCAACGCGGGAAGGGGCTGACCAGCAGGGTGCGCATGTTGCCCATTTCGCGGTCATAGACCATCGACAGCGAAGACTGCATGCCCGAAAACAGCAGAATCATGCCGCACAGGCCCGGCGTGATGTAGACCTCGTAGAGCACGTAGGTCTTGTAGGGCGGGATGATCGATACACCGAGCACCTGCCGGAATCCGGCGGCAAAAATGAACAGCCAGACGAGCGGCCGAACCAGCGAGGATATGAAGCGCTCGCGTTGGTGCAGGAAGCGCAGGCACTCCCGCACGACGATCCCTTTGAGGCAAATGAGGTAGTGGCGGAGCCCAAATTGTTCGAACTTCACCGGCGTGAGGGCGGCGACTTTTGCGGGCATTGCGGGAGCGCTCATGGCGCCATCTCCGCGATGCCGCTTGTTTCGATGCGGTTGAGCCTGGAAAAGGCGTCGCGGATCGAACTGGCACCGCTCGTCGCAACGACATCGGCCACCTTACCCTTGGCAACCAGGTCGCCCTGCCGCAGCACGACGACATGGTCGCCGGCTTCGACCTCATCGATCAGATGCGTCGCCCACAGCACGCCGATGCCCTCGGTTTCGACGAGCTTGCGGATGGTGGCCAAAATGCCCGCACGCGACTGGATGTCGAGACCGACCGTCGCCTCGTCGAGCAAAAGCAGGGAAGGGCGGTGGAGCAGCGCCCGCGCGATCTCGATGCGCCGCATTTGGCCGCCGGAAAGACTGCGTGCCTTGTCATGCTGACGGCCCTGCATGTTGACTATGTCCAGCAGCGCGGCAATGCGCTGCCGGGCTTGGTGTCCGCCAATGCCATGCAGCGAGGCGTGGTAGGAGAGGTTCTGGTGGACGCTGAGGTCGAGGTCGAGCGTGCGTGCCTGGAACACGATGCCGACACGTCTGAGCGCTTCGCCCGAAGCGCGGCTGACATCATGGCCGAAGATGCGGATCGATCCGCGGCGAGTGCCGTAAAGATGGCTGATCAGTGAGAACAAAGTTGTCTTGCCGGCGCCGTTGAGGCCGAGCAGAACGGTGAAAGTTCCCGGCGCGATCGAGAATGAGACGTCGTGGAGCGCCCGCTTCGGACCATAGGAATGGCTGATACCGGCAAGATCGAGCGCCGCCACCTCCTCTCCAGGTCCGCCTGTCCTCACATGTTGCATGCCGCTGGCTCCTTCGGGGCGCGCTGGTTATCTAGTGCACTTGCAGCATCCCCGCGGCAAATATTCATCATGCCGGCCTCCCTGATAATCGCTGCGGTCTAACGGGGCGATATGGCCACGCCCCAAGGCTGCTGGCCCACCGTGACCGATTGAACCGGCTCGTCGGTCGCCGTGTCGATGAAGGTGATGTCGTTGGAATTGCCGTTGGTGGTGATCAGCGTCTTCTGATCGGGGGTGAAGTCGAGATGCCAGACGCGCTGGCCGACCAGGATGTATCTTTCCACCTCGTAGGTTTCGGTATTGATAACGGCGACGTGGTTGGCTGGGCCGAGCGCGACATAGGCCTTCTTGCCGTCGGCGCTGATTGCGATGCCGACCGGCTGGATGGTTTCGGGCCGCAGTCCCGCAATCGCGAACTGGATCTTCTTCACCACCTCGCGTTTGAGACTGTCGATGACGCTGACGGTGCCGCCGATTTCGGCACTGACCCAGATCTGTGATCCGTCGGGCTTGAATTGCGCAAAGCGTGGACGCGTGTCGACCAGGACATTGTCGGTCACCTCATGGCTGTCGGTATCGATGAAATGCGCCATGCTGGTGGTTTCGGAGGTGTTGACCATGGTTTTGCCATCGGGACTGACGGCCATGCCTTCAGGCTCCACCCCAACGGGAATCTCGGTCATGACCTGCTTGCTCTCGATGTTGATCGCGGTGACGAGATTGTCGTCCTCGTTGGCGACGTAGAGCGTCTTGCCGTCGGGCGAAAGAACGAACAGTTCGGGATCGGGGCCCGATGGCAGCGTGCCAACGATCTGCAGCGTCGCGGTATCGATGATTTCGATCGTATCGTCATCGCTGGCGCACAAATAGATGAACTTGCCGTCATGCGAGATGGTGATACCGCGCGGCCTCTGGCCGACTTCGACGGTCTTCACCACTTGCATCGTCGCCGTGTCGACGACCGTTATCGTATTGTCTTTCTCGTTGGAGACATAAACGGTGTAAGCCCACGCCGGATTGGCCATGAAGCCGATTGCGAGAATGGCGAGTGCGCAAGCTCGTCTCTGCACGAAAATTCCTCCCGATTGGTTCTACTTAAGGACGCATTTCGTTTCCGGCTGATCGACGCCGAGCGTATCGAGCTCGGAGATTTGGTGGAGATAACCCTCCTGTGGCGATGTCGAGACCACCGATTCGGTGTCGCCGAGCAGGATTGGCTGGCGAAGCTGATGGTTCCACTTGCGGAAGGTCAGCTTCTGTCCCTTGAAGGCAGCGACCGAGAAATCGTCCGAGCGGATGTAGTCGCTGATCTTCTTCGGATCGTCGCCATTGGTCCGCGTGCTGGCTTCGCCCACCGCCCGCACCGCCGTCCAGGCCGACATATCCTTGGACAGCATTCGCCGGCCGGTCGTCCTCAGGAAACGGCTCTGCATTTGAATGCCACCCCATTGCTCGCTCGCGGGATGCCAGGACGATGCGACAAGACCGGCCGTGCCAGCGACCAGCCGCGGTGTCCAGGTGCGGTAGGGCACATAGGTTCCGAACACCTCGCTCTCATCGGCGACAAGCACCACGTCATGCTCCGGCAGATCCTGCGTGAACACGGAAATCTGCTGCTGTATCTGCGTAGCGCCGGTGTCGGTGCGGCGCGCCGTGCCAGTGTCTTTGAATTCCTTCTCGGCGACGATCTGACCGCCGAAGCGAGCCGCCGCGCGGCGCAGCGCGGCCGCATAGAGATGATCCCGCTCATGCGAACCGTAGAGCAGCACCCAATTCGGCCATTTCTTTACTACGAGATACTGCGCCAGCGCGTCGGCCAGCATGCTTCGCGTCGGCGCCACATGGAAAATGTTTATGCGGCAGTCTTCCTCGCGCAGGCTGTCGTCAGTGGCACCGACATTGAAGACCAGAACGCCCTTGTCGCGGGCGATGTCGGCGATCGACAGCAATTGCCTGGCCGAGAGGTCCGCGACAACATAGCGGTCACCTTTGGCAATCAGATCGTTGAACGCCTGAACCGCGTCGGCGTCCGGCTTGACCTCGGCTATGTCGAGGCTGAATTTCTGGCTGAGGAACTTTCCTGTCGTATTGTTGTCGCCGATCGCCACATTGGCGCCGGCAACACCTTCGTCGCGTGGCGGCAGGTCCAGCAGCGAAAGCGCCAGTTGCGGCGCGTAGGCCCGCAAATAGCCTATTCTGATTTCGGTTATCTTTCTTTCCGGCCTGTGGGTTGCGACCGGTTGCTTGCCCGTCGCTTCCTGGACCATCACGTCCGCAACGTTGGCGGTCTGGAAAAAAAAGCACAAAAAGGCCGCGAGAGTGCCTGGCACCGCGCTCGTCATCGATAAAACTGCCCATTCTTGCACTAAAGTCCGATTGTTCCCGGACCAGCGCGAATTCAAGGTGCCCACAATGAGCTTAGCGGACCCCACAAGATTTATCAAAGCCTGCAAGTGGACTTACGTGTCTGCTTTAGTCCTATGGCTTTTTGCGGAGATACGGCGGTGAATGAGCGTGTTGCGGTCTTCGACTCCGAGATCATCCGCAGCAATGCCGGAATGTGAAACTCTATGGGTTGTCTTGGGAGGATTGCCTGATGAAAACGCGCGCCGCTGTCGCCGTTGCCGCCGGAAAGCCGCTGGAGATCATGGAGGTCGACCTCGAAGGTCCCCGTGATGGCGAGGTGCTGGTCGAGATCAAGGCAACCGGCATCTGCCACACCGACGAGTTCACGCTGTCGGGCGCCGACCCGGAAGGCCTGTTTCCGGCGATCCTTGGCCATGAGGGCGCCGGCATCGTCGTCGACGTCGGCAAGGGCGTCACCTCGGTCAAGAAGGGCGACCATGTCATCCCGCTTTACACGCCGGAATGCCGGCAGTGCCCGTCCTGCCTGTCGCGCAAGACCAACCTGTGCACCGCGATCCGCGCCACGCAGGGACAGGGCTTGATGCCCGACGGCACCTCGCGCTTCTCGATCGGCAAGGACAAGCTGTTCCACTATATGGGCTGCTCGACCTTCTCCAATTTCACCGTGCTGCCCGAGATCGCGGTGGCCAAGGTCAATGCCGACGCCCCGTTCGACAAGATCTGCTACATCGGCTGCGGCGTCACCACCGGCATCGGTGCTGTGATCAACACGGCCAAGGTCGAGCAAGGCGCGACGGCCGTCGTCTTCGGCCTCGGCGGCATCGGCCTCAACGTCATCCAGGGATTGCGCCTGGCCGGCGCCGACATGATCATCGGCGTCGATCTGAACAACGACAAGAAGGAATGGGGCGAGAAATTCGGCATGACGCATTTCGTCAATCCGAAGGAGATCGACGGCGATATCGTGGCTCATCTCGTCAACATGACCAAGCGCGGCGCCGACCAGATCGGCGGCGCCGACTACACGTTCGACTGCACCGGCAACACCAAAGTCATGCGGCAGGCGCTTGAATCGTCCCACCGCGGCTGGGGCAAGTCGGTCATCATCGGCGTTGCCGGCGCCGGCCAGGAGATCTCGACGCGGCCGTTCCAGCTGGTCACCGGGCGCACCTGGATGGGCACCGCCTTCGGCGGCGCGCGCGGCCGCACCGACGTGCCGAAGATCGTCGACTGGTACATGGCCGGCAAGATCGAGATCGATCCGATGATCACCCACACACTGAAGCTCGAGGACATCAACAAGGGTTTTGACCTGATGCATGAAGGCAAGTCGATCAGGAGCGTGGTGGTTTACTGACGAGGAGAAAGCCGCCGGCTAGCCAGCCAGAGGCCGAAAAATGCAGATGTTCAACAAGGGAGGAAACAAAAATGCCGGAAAAACTGCATCCTAAGATCGACAATGGACTGCCCAGGCAAAAGGCCGATTTTGCCGGCGGGACGCTGGTCTGCGCCTGCACCAGCAACCCGGTCAAGGTGAAGGTCAAGGGCCAGATCGCCCACAACCATGCCTGCGGCTGCACCAAATGCTGGAAGCCGGAAGGCGCATTGTTCTCGGTCGTCGCAGTTGCCGGTACGGGCGACGTGACGGTGACCGAAAACGGCGACAAGCTGAAGATCGTCGATCCGGGCGCGCTGATCCTGCGCCATGCCTGCACCGGCTGCGGCGTCCACATGCACGGCCCGGTCGAGCGCGACCACGCTTTCAAGGGGCTGTCGTTCATCCATCCGGAACGCTTCCAGGAAGACGGCTGGTCGCCGCCGGGCTTCACCGCCTTTGTCTCGTCGATCATCGAATCGGGTGTCGATCCGAGCCGCATGGACGGTATAAGGTCACAGCTGAAGTCGATCGGGCTCGAACCCTACGATTGCCTCAATCCCGGCCTGATGGATTTTATCGCCACCTGGACCGCGAAGAAGTCGGGCGCGTTGCCGGCCTAGTAGCCGCTCGACTATCATCGATCGAGCCGGGCGACGCCGCCCGGCACGATCATGTGCACGTGCGGATGGTGGGTCATCGCGGAGCCCATGTGTGGAGGACGGCCGTGATGCCGATACGGACGCCGAGAGCGTAGGCCTCGAGGCCCTAGTTTGCAGGTATTGCCCTATTTCAATCGCCTCGATTGCGCCGAGGTGCCCAAGCGCGCTCAGCTGATACGAGTTCTCACCATTGAGATCTCCCTTGTTCTGTCCCATCTGCCCAACATCATCACCCCAGGCTTCGACATCCGGGCGCTAATGCCGCCCTGTGGAGCAGAAGAAGCTGGTGGTGCTCACGAGCGCGCGAGCGATTCACACAAGCATTGGCCTCCGCCCAGGCGGGCTGCACGAAGATCTGCCACGGCTTTTGGTCGAGGACATGGGCAATTGGATCCGCCCCATCCTATTCGCCGAGAGATACACACTTGAAGATCGGGCCCAACTAGACTAAGTTTTATAGACTAAGTCACGAGGCCCGCAATGCGCACCGTCAATATCCACGAGGCCAAGACGCATCTGTCTCGTCTTATCGACAGGGCGGCCAAGGGCGAATCTTTCATTATCGCCAAATCCGGCAAGCCGATGGTCAAGGTCGTTGCCATAGACGCACCTGCGGCCGGCGAAATGCGTCGCTTGGGGTTTATGGCCGGGCAGTTTTCAGTTCCGGACGATTTTGATCGCATGGCCGATGAGGAAATCGAGAAGCTGTTTGGCGGCGACGCATGAAACTTCTGCTCGATACCCATCTTCTGCTCTGGGCGGCGGGCGAGCCCGGAAAGCTCCCGCCCGCCGCCCTTGCTGAGATCGAGAATGTCGACAACCACCTGACCTTCAGCGCTGCAAGTCTCTGGGAGATTGCCATCAAATGCAGTTTGGGCCGCTCTGACTTTAGGGTCGATGCGCGTCTTTTACGTCGGGGCCTGATAGACAATGGCTATCATGAGCTGCCAATCACCGGCGAGCATGCCATTGCGGTGGAGGGGCTTCCACCCATCCACAAGGACCCCTTCGATCGGATCCTGATTGCTCAATCGATTGTGGAAGGCATTACATTGCTGACCGTCGACGATCTGGTCGCGCAGTATCCTGGGCCTGTCCGTCGTCTCTGATGGAGGTGACCCGAGCCCTCGGTGGGCTAGGCGGTTGAAGTCAGCTATCGCTTCAGACCACCCATGAACGCCTTTACTCGAGCAGAGTCGACTTGGTTCCACCAGACGCCGTCGTGCTTCAGCGCGCTGGCGATGATGACCCCGTCGACAATGGCGAGGATATCCTTGGCGTTGTCCGCCGTGACACCGCTTCCGACCAGCGTCGGCAGGCCGGCGGCCTGCTTGATCATGCTTATGTAGCCCAAATCCGCGGCGTGGCCGGTGCGCTGGCCGGTGGCGATGATGGCGTCGGCGTCGAAGAAGACCAGGTCCTTGACCAGTTCCTCGACCGGGCGATCGGCGACGATGGCATGTGCGCCGTGCTTGACATGCGCGTCGGCGAAAATGCGGATGCCGTTGGCGCGCAGCCTGGCGCGGTAGCGCGCCGCGCGGCCCGACTCGCCTTCGACAAAACCCTCATTGGCGACATAGGCGTTCGCCCATTGATTGACGCGGACGAAACCGGCGCCGGCAGCGCTGGCGATCGCCAAGGCCGGGATCGCGGCATTGGCCAGCACATTGATGCCGATCGGCCTGCCGAGCTCGCGGCGGATGCGGTCGGAGACGACCGCCATATAGGCCGCCGTCTCCGGCCCGATATCGTCAGGCTTGGCGAAGGGGATGTCGCCATGGTTCTCGACGATGACGCCGTCGCAGCCGCCGTCGAGATAGGCTTTGGCGTCATCGAGCCCGCGCTGGTAGATCACTTCCACGGCCTCGCCGCCATAGCGCGGCGCGCCGGGCAGCGGCGCCAGGTGAACGACGCCGATCACCACCTTGGTGCGGCCGAAAAGGTGTAGAAGCGCGTCGCCGCCGGATTGGCCGATCTGGGTCATGAGAGCTCCATTTGATCGATGAGCGCCGCCATCTCGGAGGCGGAAGGACAGGATGCCAGCGTGCCCGGCCGTGTCACGGCAATTGCGGCGGCCGCGAGCGCAAGCTCCAGCGCCGAGGTGACCGGCATGCCCCGCGCAAGCCCGCCGGCGAGGCAGCCGCAGAACACATCGCCGGCACCGCTGGTGTCGAGCGCCTCGATCTGCGGCGCCGGCAAACGAAGCGGCTTTTCATGACCCGGGCCAAGCACGAGACAGCCTGCGGCACCGAGCGTGATGACGACGGTGCCTGCGCCTTTGGCTACCAGCGCGCCGGCTGCTGCTGTCATATCATCGCGGCCGGTCAGGGTTTTCGCCTCGGATTGGTTGACCACCAAAACCTCCGCCAAGCCGAGATCGGGCAGCGAAATCGCATCGATCGGGCTGGCGTTGAGAACGGTGCGCGCGCCGTTTTCCCTTGCTGCCCCGAGGCAGGCATTGGTCACGGCAGCCCGCAAATTTCCCTGGCAGACGAGGATGTCGCCGGGCGCGATCCAGCGGACAAGTGCTGTCTGCGCAACCGGATCGAAGGCTTCGCTGCAGGCGACGCCGCTGACGATGAAATTCTCTCCGCCTTTATCGACGACGATGGTCGAGCGGTCGCTCGGCAGCTCGAATTCGCTCACCTTAAGATCGGACAGCTCGCTGTCGAGGCGGCTCCTGATCCATGCGCCAGCGGGGTCCTTGCCGAGCGCCGTCCAGAACGTCACCTCTGCACCAGTCCGTGCTGCTGCCACCGCCTGGTTGGCGCCCTTGCCGCCGAGCCCGTCGGCATAGCTCACAGCATTCAAAGTCTCGCCCGCAGCAGGAAAGCGGCCGACGCGAAACACGGTATCGACGCAGGCATTGCCGACGACGTGGACATGCATGGCTCAGCTCTCACCGGTCGCCCAGCCCAGCATCTGTTCGAACAGCGTCTTGTAGCCTGGCCAGGCGATGAATTGCGGCGGCAGCCAATGCGGCCCGACATCGGATGTCCAGGCCACGGTGCGGCCCTTGCCGTAATGGCCGGTGACAAGCAGCGGCAGCGAACCATAGTCCGACGACACGCTGGCCAGAACTTCCGCATCGTCCTTCAGCGTCACCTCGTTAAAGCCGAGCAGGATCGGCCAGTCCGAGCCGAGGCCCCTGAGGATGGGATGGCTCGACCCTGGTTTCGGCACAGGCGCAAAACCTTCGGGAACCTCGACGCGGTCGTCGTAGGCCAGGCAATTCACCGGCAGCACGTCCTCGACAGGGGTCTTGCGGTAGCGTGCGCCGCCATTGATGCCCTGGAAGCTGTAGTAGCCGCCGAACATCAATAGACCGCCGCCGCCGCCGACGTAATCGCGCAGCAGGCGCAGGCGGTTCGGCGTCGGCTTGGAGAGGACCCAGGTGTCGGGATGCAGCAGCAGCGTGTTGGCGCCGATGTCGGAGAGCACGACCGCGTCATAGGCAGACAGCGCCTCCATGGTCTGAGGAAACCCGCGCTGCGCCTCATGTGCCGGCATGAAGGTGACATCGAAGTCGGTCGCCTTCAGTGCGCCCAGCAACTCGTCCGCGCCGGTGTGGTAGGTAACGGTCGGAAATTGGTCGAAACCCTTGATATGGGTCGCGGTCGACACCCAGGATTCGCCGGCAAGCAGGATCTTCTTCTTGGACATTTGAACTCCCGTGTAACTCCAGGCCGCTTAGAGCCGCGCGAATACGCTTTTCGGATTGGCGATCAGCATGCGGTCGATGGCCGCCTGCTCGACGCCGTGGCGTTTCAGGCGCGGTATGAAATGCTTCAAGATATAACCATAGCCGAAGCCGCCGAAGCGCGTGAGCATGATCTTGAGGAACACATCCTGCGACAACAGCAGGCGGTCGCCGAAGCCCGCCTCGACAAGGGCGGCGATGGCGCGTGCGTTCTCCTCGTCGGAGGGCGATTGCGCGTCCTGGTCGGCATAATAATAGTCCATGCCGATCATGTCGTATTCGAGGAACGCGCCGCGCTTGGCGAGGCTCTTCTGATAGTCCAGATCGTTGTGACTCGGGTTCATGTGGCAGAGCACGGTGTGGCGGAGATCGGCGCCTTCGGCCTCGACGATATCGAGCACTTCATGCGCCAGCCGCTCCCAGCCCGGCAGGTGGATCGACAGCGGCACGCCGGTGATGCGCGAGGCGCGCGCCGAAGCTCGCAGGGACTTGCGCTCCTCGGCGGTGAAATCCTTGCTGACGCCGACCTCGCCGATCAGCCCGGCCATGATCGGCGGCTGCGTCTCGCCGCCGCCGACATCGTTGACGATGAACTCGGTCACGGCGTCCACATCCATCGCTCTCAGCCATTCGGGATGGGTGTGTTCGAGATAGAAGCCGGTGCCCATGACGATCTTCAGGCCGGACATGCGGCTGATGCGGGCGAGCCTTTCGGGATCGCGGCCGATGCCGATATTGGTGGCATCGACGACGGTGTGGCCGCCCAGCGCGCGATAGCGCTGCAGCTCCGACAGCGCCAGGTCGGCGTCGTCGAGCGAAACGTTGTCGCGGTTGACGTAAGGGTTCATGCGCAACTCGCCGATGATCTCGATGTTCACCGGCTGCTCGGCGATCGCCATGTCATCGGGATGGCAGGGGCATTTCCAGCTGCGCGCGCCATCGAGCAAGATGTGCTCGTGCATCAGCGTGATGCCCATGTCGTCGACCGGAACCGGGCCGAGCACGGTCATCACATGGCCAGTGTCGACCCCGATCGCCAGCCGCTGGGCGGGCACTGCGTCATCGAACAGACCGCTCATCGGCTCAACGGCTCCGCACGGCGCCGCGGAACAGGCGGAAGTTCAGCCAGATGGCGATCAGGATGATCGTTCCGGTGACAATCGGCGTCAGGAAAGGCGACAGATGCGCCAGGATCAGGCCGTTGCCGATGACGGCCACGGTCAGCGCGCCGAGCACCGTGCCAATGATCGTTCCGCGGCCGCCGAACAGGCTGGTGCCGCCGAGCACGACGGCAGCGATGACTTCCAACTCGAAACCCTGTCCGGCATTCGAAGATCCCGATCCAAGCCGGGCAGCAATGATGATCCCGGCAAGGGCTGCCGCGGCGGCGGAAATCACATAGACGAAGAGGGTCGTCTGCCGCGTGTTGACGCCGGCACGCCGCACCGCCTCGGCGTTGGCGCCGATGCCGGTGACATAGCGGCCGAACGGCGTCTCGTTGAAGGCGAGATAGGCGATGGCCAGGATCGCCAGCGCGATCAGCGCCGGCACCGGCACGCCAAGGAACCAGGCGCGGCCCAGCACGGTGAAAGTGCTTCCGGGCTCGATGGGGATGGAATAGCCGCCGGTGATCAGCAGCGCCACGCCACGGATCACCGAAAGCCCGGCAAGCGTGACGATGAAGGACGGGATGCCCTCATAGGCGATGAAATAGCCTTGCACCGCGCCAAGCAAGGCACCGAGCGCCAACATGGCGAGGACAACGACTGGCCACGGCAGGCCAAACTGCAAAAGCGTCGCCGACAGCGTCGCCACCAGCGCCAGCACGGAGCCGACCGAAAGATCGATGCCGCCAGTGGTGATGACGAAAGTCATTGCCGCGGCGACGATCAGCAGCGGCGCCGACTGCCGCAGGATGTTCAACAGATTGGGCGACGTCAGAAAGGCGTCGGTCGCAACCGAGAAGATGATGCAGACGACCAGAAAGAACAGCGCGATCGAGACGACGCTGCCATTGGCGAGCAGCGCATCGCGCCAGGTGCCCCTGCGCACCCGTGAGGGCTGGGCGGCGTGGATCGCGTCGCTCATGCCGGCGCTCCACCGCGATAGCCATTGGTGGCGGAACGCGCACTGAACTTGCGGCCGACGATCAGATTGACCACGTCTTCGATATTGGTCTCGCCGATCAGCCGCTCGGCGACATTGCGCCCTTCATACATGACCTGGATGCGATCGCAGACGAGGAACAGATCCTGCAGCCGGTGGGTGATCAGGATGACGCTGACACCGCGCGCACTGACCGCGCGGATCAGTTCGAGCACGGCCTCGACTTCGGCCACGGCAAGCGCTGCCGTCGGCTCGTCCATGATCAGCACGGCCGGCTCGAACGAGGCGGCGCGGCCGATTGCGATCGACTGGCGCTGCCCGCCGGAGAGGTTTTCGACCTTGAGCCGCGTGTCGGCAATGACGATGCCGAGCCGATCGAGCATCTGGCGCGTCTCGTCATGCATGCGCTTCTTGTCGAGAAAGGAAATGCCTGCGATGCGGCGGCGCGGCTCACGGCCGAGAAACAGATTGCCGGCGACATCGACCGTGTCGCAGAGCGACAGGTCCTGGTAGACCATCTCGACGCGCGCCGCACGTGCGTCCCCCGGCGAGCTGAAGATCACCGGCTTGCCGTCGATCTCGATGGTGCCGGCGTCGGGAACCACAGCCCCCGACAGCACCTTGCTCAATGTCGACTTGCCCGCGCCATTGTCGCCGACCAGGCCCAGCACCTCGCCCGGCTTCAGCGTCAGCGACACATCATCGAGCGTCTGGATGGCGTTGTAGCGCTTTGAGATGCCGCTCATCCGCACCCGATAGGTCTGGCCACTGCTCATCTGGGATTCCACGCGATTGCAAGGGATCCGCAGCGCAGCCTCAGGCAGCGCCGCGGCTCGGTCGCCGACGCAGTTTACTTGAACATCGAGCGGTATTCGTCGACATTCTTCTTGGTCACGATCGTCACCGGGATATTGATGATCGGGTCGATTTTCTCGCCCTTCTTGAGCTTGCCCAGCGCTTCGACCGCGGCCTTGCCTTCGCCGGCCGGATCCTGCTGCACGACCGCGACCACCCAGCCGTCGTCGATGCCCTGAACGGCCTGCTTGGTCAGATCCCAGCCGAACACCTTGACGTCGCCGGTGCGGCCCTGGCTGGTCACAGCCGAAACTGCGCCGAGCAAGGCCGGCTCGCCGGTCGCATAGAGCGAGTTCATGTCGGGATTGGCGGTCATCAGGTTTTCCGAAGCGCTCAACGCGGTCTCCTGAACGTTCTGGCCGTCGACCGTGTCGAGGAAGGTGACGGCCTGGCCGCTTTCGGTCACCGCCTTCTTGAAGCCGTCGAGCCGCTGGTTCTGGATGAATGAATTGAGTGCGCCGACGATACCGATCTTGGCCTTGCCGCCCATCTCGGCCTTCACATAGTCGGCGTAGAATTTGCCGATGTCCTCGCCGGCCTTGGTGTTATCGACGCCGATGAACGAAATATTGTCGCCGTCGGGGATCTGCGCGTCGATGGCTATGACGGGAATGCCGGCCGCCTTGGCCGCGGTGATCGCAGGCTTGACCCCGTTGACGTCGATGGCGACCAGAATGATGCCGTCGACTTTCTGCGTGATGTAGTTCTCGATCGCGTCGTTCTGCGCGCTGGGCACATTGTTGGCGTTGAAAATGACCAGCTTGGCGCCGGCGGCGTCGGCTGCCTTTTGCGCGCCCTCGTTGATCTCGTTGAAGAACAGGGCCTGCTGGTTGATGTTGACGAGAGCGAACGTATCGGCAAGCGCCGATCCCATGGCTGCCGAGCCCATGGCAATGGCGGCGGCACAGCCGGCGAGAAGTTTGAACAGACGCATTTCGGTTCCCCTTGCTTGCGGACCAGACCTCGGCTGGTCCCGTTAGTGCTACAGGCACGAGGCAAGCATTCAAGAGACTTGAATATTTGTCAATCCAAATGAACGCAGAGCGTCGCTCAGAAAGTCGCCGGCGTGTTGACCCAGAAAATGCTAGCGCGTTCCTCGCCGATGTTGCGGTAATGATGCGGCAACTCCGATCTGAACACGAAGGCATCACCCGTGGCGAGAGCATGGCTCTTGCCGTCGACGATCAACTCGATCCGGCCGGCGAGCACATAGCCGACTTCCTCGCCGGCATGCTGGATCGGACCTTCGCTCGAGCCCTCTGCCTCGATGTGATGGATGTTGCATTGTAAGAGGTGGCCGGGCGAATACGGAATGATGCGTTCGAGCGAAATTCCTTCGCCACGCCGTAGCGCGTCGAGCGCAATCAAAGGCCTTGCGCCCGCCCGGAATACGATCGCCTCGTCGTCATCGACTTGCTCGAACATCCAGCCGATGTTTGTGTCGAGAACCTCGACCAGACGGTGAAGCATGGGCAGGGACGGCGAAGCCTTGCCGTTCTCGATCTTGGACAGCAGGCTTTCCGAGCAATTCGCAGCCGCGGCCAGCGTCTTCAGCGTCATGCCGCGTGTCTGGCGGGCGAGGCGCAGCCGAGTTCCAAGTCTTGCGGCATTTACGGTGGCGTCCGTTTCTGACTCTGGCCGCCGTCGATCGATTTTGTTCATCTGTTCGCCAACCATTCAACGGTCAAGGGCAACTATCGCGCGAGCAAAAGACCTCGGCTGACGATTTGCAAGTGCTGATGCGTCAAATTCGAGACTGCAGCCGCAGCTACCGCATCCGGCGAATGCCGCTCCCGCATGAACCGTGCTGATGATCCCGCGCCAGTTATCTCCTATCGCTTGGCTGTCCATCGTGGTCGAAATCGCCAGCCGTTACCGCGTTTGCGTCACGTGGCGAGTGGACTTGGAACGACAATGCGGCAAGGCGGGCCACGCAGCCAATCTACACAACCACGACCCTGCCGACACGATAAAATCTGGACTGTCACCGAATTTGCGGAGCGCGCCCAGAAGTCACCCGCGGCAGCGCCCATGGAGTTACGCCCAGGGCGCGCAGGCTCTCGATAGCCGCGACGTATCCAATGAAATCCCTGGGGCAGTCGCGCACCGCTTGAGCTTCGACAATTTTGAAGAAAGTCCAACAGAATTAATGGACTAGCACCTGCGGATGTAAGTTGCGGAAGCACGCGCGGTTAATGCTTTAGAAGTATCGACACATCGACACGAGGTGCGAAGAAGCAACGCCAATACAGCTGGTTGGTTACAACATATTTATTTTCGCAGATATGGTATTGCCCGTCCGGGGATTCCTGTACACGGTCCCGTGGGATGGTGAAATTATGCGGCAAATAAGTGTACCCGCCGTCTACCCTGGACCGCACCGAAGACCGAGGTATGGCGCGGCAATCTGAACCGCCGCAGCACTTGAATTTGGTCTGTGGGTCAATCTTGTCTTCGTACCAATCATGGGCGCTGGCGGCTGTTGCGGCGGCGATACACATCGCCGTGAAGATGAGCCTTCGCATGGCATTCCTCAAGTATCTGGCAGGCGCTGCTCGTTGGGGTTTCCATGTATATTAGCGTTCCATTGAAAATACCATTGGCCTCCGACCGACTTAACGCAGCTCCAGCAAGCGACGCTCGCAACGGAAGACCGCATTGGGTCACGTCAGGACGACACTTGCGCCGACCAAAGGTCCGCTCTTGTCGCTCCGGGTTTGAAAAGCATCTGTCCGCTTTCCGGCCCGAAGCAGACCTTTGCCGAGCGGCGATCAGCGTGGCGCGGAAACCTTACTCCTCCTTCGCTTTTCGGGGGCAGACATCGGCCTGCGCGAGGTGGGGCGTTCGCTTGGGGCGCCTCCGGCGACGGCGAGTTTTGTTCCGTTCCGCCAAAGGGGGTTTGCTGGTGTGGATCTTGTTTTGGGGGTATTCTCTTGGTTGAAGAATGGGCCTAGTCGACTTCGATTGCGGTCGCTTTAGCTCGGCCGCTCCGCTCGGGAGGAGCCTCTGATTGCGATGGCGCGCTTTGCCCACCTTGCCCTTCTCGCCTTCGCATTGTTGCCTGGAATTGCGCTGGCTGGGAAGCCTTTCGTCCCGAGCTGGATCAAAAACGATCCGGTAGCGAAGACGGTGGCTATCGAGATTGTCGCCGATTGGAACCAAGTCGAGCGGTACCGCAGGGACAACATCCGGACCGACATTATCGACTTCAACGGCTACTGGGGCGGCAATCTCACGATCATCGTGCCAGAAGAATGGTCGGTCCAGATCGAGTTCATCAATGGCTCCTCGAATTTCAGGCACGGTCTGATGGTGACCAGGGTTTATGCTCGGTCAGAGATGCCAGTGAAGTTGGAGGCTGAGGATGCGATTTGGGGGGCGTACACCGCTCCGCTAGAGGGGATTAAAATTAATGAGAGGAGGCAACTCAACTTTGTTGCCCAGCAGGCGGGGAACTATTTCCTCGCCTGTCCGAGACAAACGCACCTGATGGACGGACACTGGATCGGTTTCGAGGTGAGAGGCAATCTTGAGCGGGCCGTGGCAATCGTCCATGAAGACAAGTTTCCGCAGGAGCAGCCACCAGGACGCCCATAGCGTTGCGCGAGCAACCAGCGCTATGGCTTCGTCGTGGAGATCATTGCAAATCCATGGCGGCTTACCTTGAAACTCGAAAGTCTGGCCGCGCCCGACCGGTTTAGAACTGCCCCTGGTTGCCAAGCCACCAGGTCCAAGCTGAAGCATCCAAACAAGCCTTTGGCGCAGCCGGAGCATCGGCGAGGGCTAATTTGGGCCGTAGTGTCGAAGCGTCGGTGGAGCCGCCTTCCAAGCTTGATCCACAAGTCGCCTGTTGGCGCAGATGAGCCTACTTGGGCCGCTCCCGTGTGCGACCACTTTCCGCCCGATCGAGACTTAGAGCGCTCCCACGCGGAATAGTTCGAGCCGATGCGCCCGCCGGCTCGGTCGTGCCATTTCAAGACCCCGCGGTGCTTTTCCAGAGCGACTTTCGCCTATCGGAAGGAGTCGGGCGGATTCTCCCATAGCCGACAGTCCGCGTCCGGCCCCAATCAAGTCGTTTCGTAACCGGCAGCCGCTTGCGGGTAAGGTCCTGATAGGCGAAACTGATTGGAACCGGGAGGGTTTGCCACCTCGCCTCCGAGGTTGGCCGCCGACAGAGTGCTCCGAAATGGACCGCAAGCTCGCCGCCATCCTTGCTGCTGACGTTGTCGGATACTCTGCCATGATGGAGCGCGACGAGGCGGGTACGCATGAACGGGTGCGCGCCGATCATAAGGAACTTTTCGAGCCGACAGTAGCGCGTCATCATGGCACTATCTTCAAGCTGATGGGCGACGGCCTGCTGGCGGAGTTTTCTTCTGTCGTCGAGGCGATGGAATGCGCGGTTTCGTTGCAACGTGGGCTGGCCGAGCGAAACGCCTCTTTGCCGAAAGACCAGCGCGTCGAAGTGCGCATCGGCGTCAATCTTGGCGAGGTGATTGTCGAGGGTGACGATCGGTTTGGCGAGGGCGTAAATATCGCGGCGCGACTAGAACAACTTGCCGAGCCTGGCGGCATCTGGGTGTCTGCAAAGGTCGCGCGCGAGGTTGAGAAGAAGCTGGCTTTCGGCTTTCAGTCGATGGGCCTGCAGAGGGTCAAGAACATCGCGGAGCCGGTGGAGGCATACCGTGTCACGATCGGCGGCAAGGCCAAGCCCAGGCGGGCGAGCCGCAGCCGGTCGCGGCTGCCAGTCGTGGCGAGCTTCCTGGTGCTGGTCTTAGCAGTCACAGCGGTCCTGGCGTGGTGGCAGTTCTATGGAACAAAGCGTGATATGGGCCAGGGTGGTATCCCGACCGTCGCGGTTCTGCCGTTCAAGAACATGAGCGGCGACCCGAAGCTGGAATATTTCAGCGACGGCATGACAGACAATTTGATCTCGATGCTGGCAGGCGTCACCGAACTTAAGGTGCTCTCGCGTAGCTCTACCTTTGTCTACAAGGACAAGCCAACCGATGTCCGCCGGATCGGCCAAGAATTGAACGCGGCCTACGTGATCGAGGGCAGTATCTGGAAGGAGACGGACCGGGTGCGCATCACCGCACAGCTGATCGACGCGCGCACGGGCGAAAACCTCTGGGCGGAAAAGTTCGATCGCTCTGGAAGCAATCCCCTTGTGATTCAGGACGAGGCGATCGAACGCATCATTGGCACGCTTGGTGGCCAGCGCGGAAAAATGTACGACATCGAATACAAGAAGGTCTGGGAAAAGGACACACCGGATCTTGAAGAGTACGACTTCTTCCTTCGATCCAATTTCTTTTTTGGGCAGTTCACGCCCGAGAGCCTGGTGAAGGCGACGGACATAATTCTTGAGGGCCTGGCCAAATTTCCCGACTCGTCGCTGTTATCGTGCGGACTGGCTTGGGATCACGTCTTGGCGGCCAGCCTCGGCTTTGACGAAAAGCCTGACGAACATTGGCGCATGGCGTCCGAACTGGAAGCAAAGGTTCTTCCGCGGGCCAACCTCGGACCCGACGCAAGAAAAAGCTGCTTGTGGTCATCCGTCTACGTCAGCGCTCATGAGGGCAACTTCGATCTGTCTCTGCGTAGGGCCGATGAGGTGATTGCGCTTTCGCCCGGAGACGCGTTTCTCATCGGCGACCTTTCATCAGCAGCCCGCTTCAGCGGCCTGACAGACAAGGCCATTGAGCGAGCAGAATACGGGCTCAGGAACGATCCAAACTTCGCCGATTATTATCTCGTGATGAAGGCAAATGCCCTGACGGATATCGAAAAGTACGCCGAATCTGCTGCACTGATCACGAAGGCGTCAGACTTCCTGATCACCGTTCCGCTGCTACGTGCCATCAACGATGTCCATCTTGGAAAAACTGACGATGCACGCAGTGAAGTCCTCAAGGCGCTTGCCATGCAGCCGTGGCTTAAGGCCACGCGGTGGCGCGATATGACGTTCCATATCAATCCTGCAGTGATTGATCGACAGGTAGCCGACCTCGTCGCTGCGGGATTGCCAACGAAGTAGTTTCGGTTGGAGGCCGGAGTACAGGCGTGCAGTATCCTTCCCCGCATCGTTAGTTGCTTTCAGGATGCACCGATTTGAATGTCCAGCTTTGGACCCTCCGCTGTTGAAAAGCTGCCAGTCCGCATCCGGCCCCGAAACGGTCATTCTGGATGCCATTTTGCGTGAAGCGGTCCGCGCGGCGCGGGGTTGCGCAAGAAGCATGGTTCAGTCGAAGAAGCCCGCATCCTCTTCCCCGAGATACTTCCTGGCTGCTTCGGCGTCGATATCGAGGCCCAGCCCCGGCGCTTCCAGCAGGTCCACCATGCTGTCCTTCACGATCTGCGACGGCAGGCCGATTACGAGGTCCTCCCACCAGGGGTCGGAGGCGCTCGGGTATTCGAACGCGATGTAGTTGGCGGGCAGGGTGGCGCAGACATTGATCAGCGCGCCGAGGCCGAGAAGGCCGTTCGCGGTGCCGTGCGGTGCCATCAGGATCGAGTGCATATAGGCGTGCTCGGCGACCCATTTGAGCTCGGCAATGCCGCCAATATCGGCCGGATCGGGCCCGATGACGCGCACCGCCTGCGTTTCGATCAGCTCCTTGAAATTGTGCCGCAGGTAGATCTGCTCGCCGGTATGGATTGGCGTCGAGGTGGAGGTGGTCAGCTCCCGATAGGCCTGCGGATTGACCCACGGCACATAGTCGCCGGTCAGCATATCCTCGAGCCACATCAAATTGTACTTCTCGACCGCGCGAGCGAACTTGATCGCATCGGGCAGCATCCAGCCCGGGCCGCAGTCGAGCGCCAGGCTGACCTTGTCGCCCAGCACTTCCTTCATCGCGATCACGCAGTCGAGCATGTGGTTGAAACCGCGCTCGCTGATCACGCCCTGATCCATGGCACCGTGATAGCCAGCCTTTGTCTGCGTCACACCGTAATGGAAGCCCTCGATAGTGTCCTTCATGTTGGAGTGGAACGAGATTCCTTGCTTGATCATGAAGAAGTTCTGCGGCTGCTCCATCATCCATTTCACGTCAGCGGCGTAATCCTCCGGCCGGTCGCCCGTGCGTTTCTGGCGGATCGAGCCGTTATAGACGCGCACCTTGTCGCGCACCTTGCCGCCGAGCAGTTTGTAGGCCGGCACGCCTGCGGCCTTGCCGGCTATGTCCCACAGCGCATGCTCGATAGCGCTTACCGCCGCGCCATAGGGCTTGAAAGAGCCGCGTTGGCGGATCTTCAGCATCACCCGCTCGACGTCGGTAGGGTCCTCGCCGATCAGCGCCTCGCGGAAATGCAGCACCCAAGGCTTGAGATAGGTCTTGGTGAACTCGACTTCGCCAAGGCCATAGAGGCCCTCGTCGGTAACGATGCGGACGATGGGATGTTTGCCGATGACGGCGCAGCGGAGGTCGGTGATCTTCATCTTCGGTTCTTTTCGCCTCAGCTCCAGGTGCGGTCCCAGGAATACTCGTTGTCCCAGTGATCCGTGGGCTGCCAGATGCCGGTGACACCCGGCTGCAGATGCTGCGAGATCACCTCGTCGACGACGTCGTCGATCCCCAGGCCAGGTTTGTCCGGAACAGTGATAAAGCCGTCCTTCACGAGCGGCTTGGGAACGCCGGTGACGATATCGTCCCACCAGTCGACATCGGCAGAGTGGTATTCGAGCGCCATGAAGTTTTCGGTCGCGGTCGCGACATGTGCCGCGGCCATTGCGGCGATTGGACTTTCGGCCATATGGATGGCCATTGCGACGCCGTGGTCCTGCGCCATGTCGCCGATCTTCTTGGTCTCGAGGATGCCCCCGCTGGTGAGCAGGTCCGGGTGGATAATGGAGAGGCCGCCGCTTTTGAGCAGGGGCTCGAAGCCCTCCGTAAGGTAGATATCCTCGCCGGTGCAGATCGGCACCGTGGTGGCGGCCTGCAGTTGCCGGTACTGCTCGGTGTACTGCCATGGGATCACATCCTCGAGCCAGGCCGGCACGTATTTCTCAATCCGCCTGGCGAGGCGAATACCGTTCTGCAGCGAGATGTGGCCGACATGGTCAATGGCGAGCGGAATATCCATGCCGATAACATCGCGAACCTCGGCAATATACTGCTCAAGCAGGTCGAGGCCCTTGTCGGAAAAATGGAGGCCGGTAAACGGGTGGGCAATGTTGTGCAAATCGTACGCGGCGTTGCGGGCGCGTCGCTCTTCAAGGGTTTTGACCGGGCCGCGGCCGGGATGGACGCGGTACCCTTCAAGTGAACCGGCAGGGGAGACGACCGCACCGGGTACATCCGCGATCTGCATCAGCCCCAGATCCATCTTGAGGAAGGTGAAGCCGAGCTCCATGCGCTGCTTGAGGCGCTTGCCTGTCTCGGTGCCGCTCGGCACGGTAGCGTCGGTGTCGCAATAGACGCGCACCTTCTCCCGAAACCGGCCGCCGAGCATCTGGTAGATGGGCACGCCATAGGCCTTGCCGGCGAGATCCCACAACGCGATCTCGACCGCCGAGACGCCGCCGCCTTGCCGGCCGTGGCCACCGAACTGCTTGATCCGGCGAAACAGGCGGTCGATGTCGCAAGGGTTCTCGCCAAGCAGCCGGCTCTTCAGCATCAGCGCGTAGGTGGCACTGGCGCCGTCGCGCACCTCGCCAAGCCCGACGATGCCCTGGTTGGTGTAAATCTTGAGCAGGGTCGAGGTGAACGGCGCGCCGACGATTTCGGCTACCCGCATGTCGGTGATGCGAAGCTGGGATGGCTTGGAGTTCGCGTTCACCCGATTGAGCGCTTCGTCGGCGCCATCTGTCTTTGCCATGACTTATCCTCGTTTCGGCTTGTCGCCCCGCACCCTGGGCCGGCACAGAGTGTTGCTAGCCCAGCTCAATCTCGTGGGCCTGCAGGTAGTCGCGATCCATCTCAATGCCGAGACCAGGCTTCGACGTCAGCTTGAGGCTGCCGTTCGAAATGTCGAGTGGTCTGTCGATCAGGTGATCGTATTTGCCGAGGTTCCACTCCGATGTTTCGAGTTTGTAGAAGTTGGGAACGGTCATCATCACCTGCGCTCCCGCAACCACGTTGATCGGTCCCGCGGCGTCATGCGGCGAGACCGGGACGTAGTAGGCTTCGCACAGCGCAGAAATCTTCTTGAGTTCGGTAATGCCGCCGGTCCAGGTAACGTCGGGCATGATGTAGTCGGCGAGCTTGTTCTCGAGTACCGGCACGAAATCCCATTTCGTGTGGCCGCGCTCGCCCCACGAGATGGCGGTATTGACCTTCTCACGCACCTGCTTGAGGGCGTTAAGGCTCTCGGGCGGGCAGGGCTCCTCAAACCAGTCGATCTGGCCGGCCTCCTCGAGGCTCCGACAGAGGCGAATGGCGGTGGGAACGTCGAAGCGGCCATGCGCATCGATGAGAATGTCGACATCGGGTCCTGCCGTTTCGCGGATCAGAGCCGTGAGTTCGGCGGCTTCGCGCTCGTCCTTGCGGGTCATGCTGCCATCGAGGTAGCCGTCCCGCTGTTCGCGGGGCAGGCCATCGGCGCTGCGGCCCTGGTGGGGGTAAGGATCGAACTTGAGCGCAGTGTGTCCGGACTCGACAATGTCTAGAATTTCGCGGACCACAGCCTCTTTGCTGGTGAATTTGGCCTGGTTGGGATGGGTGTAGAGCGCGATTTCATCGCGTACTGGTCCGCCCAGCAGCTCGTAAATCGGCTTGCCGAGGACTTTGCCCCTGATGTCCCAGAGGGCTATGTCGATGGCGCTCACGCATTCGACCGCGGCGCCGCGGCTTCCCATGTAGGTGAAGCTGCGGAAGATCTTGTGCCAGAGATGCTCGATACGCGCCGGATCCTCGCCTGTCACGGCGACGCCGATCTGCCGCAGGATCGTGCAGAGAGCGCGGTTGGCGAGCCTTGTCGTGGTGGTGATCTCTCCCCAGCCACTCACTCCCTCGTCGGTCGTCACTTCGACGAACAGGAACTCTCCCCAGTAAGAAGCATCGGACTTGAACAGCCACGGCCGAATGCTCGTGATTTTCATCTCAACTACCTTTGCCTGAAAATGGTCAGCTAACGATGTTCTGGACTGGATATTCTATCCGGCCCGAGCGGCGTTGCGCGCTCGCATCTGTTCCAGAATATGCCTGCCCGAACCCTCGACATGGCGGGAAACGAGTTCGGCCGCCTTGTCGGCCTCTCCCGCCTTCACAAGCGCGATGAGTTCGCGGTGCTCGCGCATGATCGCGGCACGTCGCGCCAGCGTGAAATTGAAACGCCGGCTCACGGCTCGCAGCACTTCGCGATGCTTCCACCAAAGCTCGGCGGCGTGGCGGTTATAGTGCCGCTGGTACATCACCGTGTGGAAAGCGGTATCCAGCTCACTGTGCCTGAATGTGTCGGCGAAGTTGTTCTCTTCGATCAGGCCCTGGAGACGTTCGAGTTCGGCAATGTCCTCGCCGGTAGCCATATTCACAAACCATCGTGTCAGGGCTGGCTCGATCAGAACACCGATCTCGTAGATATCCCGGACAAAATCCTGATCAATGGGTCGGACGCGCGCCCCGCGGTTGGCGACAAAGGTGACAAAGCCTTCGCCGCGCAACAGCTGCAGGGCCTCGCGCACAGGATTGGTCGAAGTGCCGTGACGCCGGGCGAGATCGGTGACCACAAGCCGTTCGTTGGCGGCGAGCCGTCCTTCGATGATGTCTTCCCTGATCAATTCATAAAGCGAGGCGCCCTCGCTGGAGGCCCCGATGGGATCGGTCCCCACCGGTGGCATCGCTTTGAAGTCGCTTATTTCGGCCAAGGTCGGCTCCCCAATTTAATACATACCTTGCCCGATATCACACACGGCTTTCGCAAACAATGTACGATCTGGCGCGTTGACAGGCAATCCATGATCTGAAAACGTACCAAGCGATCGAGAGGATACACTGAGCTGAAAGAAGCATCCTCGCGATCGAAACGAGCAAGGACCGCTTTGCTTTGGCGCAGGGCGGCATGGGAGAACCAGGGAGGATACCTATGACGAGAATTGCGCTCGGCAGTGCCGTCCTGCGCGGCACTGTCGCCACTGCTTTGATGGCATCCCTGACGTCTACATCGGCGCTGGGTGCACCGCCGGTTGACCTGAGCAAGTGGTCGCCGGAATATGTACGCTCGATTGCGGGCACACAGGATTTTGACACGGCGGCCGATTGCGCCAAAGTCACCCCGCTCGACTACAAGGGGCGACTGACTTTCTGGTATCAGGGCGTGTTCGAGGGCGACCCCGACCTCCTGCGCCAGTACTACAAGGAATTCTTCGAGACCTTCCGCAAGACATATCCGAACATCCAGCTCGAGGAACAAGCCCTCACCTATAACGACCTTCTCGACAAGTTCCGCACCGCGCTCCTGGGCAATGCCGCGCCTATGGCGGTCCGCCTGCAAATCCTGGGTGGTACCGAATTCGCCTCAAAGGGCTATCTGCAGCCGCTCAAGCCAGAGGACGTGGGGTATTCGACCGAGGATTTCTGGCCCGGCGCCATGAAGGCAGTGACCTGGGAGGGCGTGACCTACGGCATTCCGACCAACAACGAGACGATGGCGTTCATCTGGAACGCCGACATCTTCAAGCGTGCGGGCCTCGATCCGGACAAGGCTCCGGCAACCTGGGAAGACGTCGTCAAATATTCCAAGCAGATCCACGACAAGCTCGGCATTGCCGGCTACGGTCTCGTGGCTCGCAAGAATGCCGGCAATACGCCGTACCGCTTCATGCCACAGCTATGGGCCTATGGCGGCGGCGTCTTCGACGAAGCCACGGCAAACCCGACCTATGAGCAGGTCCAGCTCGATAGTCCGCAGAGCAAGGCAGCGCTGCAAGCCTCCTACGACATGTATGTTCGCGACAAGTCGGTTCCGGTTTCGGCACTCACCAACCAGCAGGCCGATAACCAGCCCCTGTTCGTAGCCGGCCAACTCGGCATGATGATCTCGCACCCGTCCGATTACAACGTCATGCTCGACCTGCAGAAAAAGGCGACGGGCACCGACAAGGACAAGGCGCAGACTGTCATCGACAACATGCGCTACGGCCTGATCCCGACTGGTCCCGACGGCAAGCGCGCCGTCGTGTTCGGCGGCTCGAACATTCACATCCTGAAGCCCGAATATGTCGAGGGCGGCAAGGTAGACGAGCCGGCTGCGAAAGCTATCATCTGCATGTGGACGAGCCCTGAATGGTCGCTGAAGATGGCCTACGCCGGATCAAACCCGGGCAACCTCAACGGCTTCAAGACCAAGTGGATGAAGGAACGTCTGGACAACATCAAGTTCCTCGACGTCACCACCTCGATGCTGCCATACGGCATCCCGTTCCCAGCGCTGCCGCAGGCCCCCGAGATCATGAACATCATCATCCCGGACATGCTGCAGAATGCCCTGACCGGAGCGATGACCGTCGACGAGGCAGCGGACGACGCGGCCAAGAAGGTAAAAGACGTGATGGGCGGACTCTAGTCCAGGCCTGACCTACGACCTGACCGGCTGCGCCGCTGGCGCAGCCGCCTCGTTCCGAAGAATAAGGGCACGCCACAAGTGACGATCGTGACCGGCAAGGCCGAGGCTCGCCGAAAATTGCAACCTGGCAGGTCCGGCGCGCTGCGGAAGATCTGGGCGCATCGCGCGGACTACGCGTACGTGCTCCCAGCGATCGCCGTGATGCTCATCGTCATCGCCTATCCGATCTACTACACGATCGAGCTGTCGTTCTTTAAGACACCGCCTGGTCTGCAGCTCCGTGACAAGAGCTTCATCGGCTTTGACAACTACACGACCATCCTCACCAGTCAGGTGTTCTGGAAAGTCACCTGGAACACACTGATCTGGACACTGGGGTCAACTTTCATCTCCTTTGTCCTGGGGTTTGCCACAGCGCTGGCGCTCCACCGCGACTTCATCGGCCGTGGTGTCTTGCGCGCTATCCTGATCATCCCTTGGGTCATCAGCGCAGTCGCCGCCTCCTATATCTGGAAGTGGATCTACCATTCGGACTTCGGGATCATCGGCGCGGTGCTGGTGGGCCTCGGAATGGCCGACCAGCCGCCGAATTTCATCGACAATGTCAGCACGGTGCTGCCCTCCCTGATCGTCGTCAATATCTGGCGCGAGTTTCCGTTTGCCATGATCATGATGATGGCCGGCCTGCAGACAGTCCCCGACCAATTGCTGCGCGCCGCAAAAGTCGACGGTGCCAATGCATGGCAGCGCTTCTGGCACGTCACCTTCCCGCACTTGCGCAACGTTTCGGTGGTGACGATGCTGCTGCTCGCGGTGGCCAACTTCAATTCCTTCATCATCCCCTGGATCATGACCGGCGGTGGGCCGTCGAACGCATCGCACATCTGGATAACCCACATTTATGAGCTCGCCTTCGGACGGCAGCGCTGGGGCGTGGCATCGGCCTATTCGGTGCTCCTGTTCCTCACACTGATGACGCTGGGCTACTTCTACGTCCGTGCGTTAAGCGGCAACGAGCGGAAAGAGGGGAGCGCATGAGCACGATTGCCGAGACAGCACCTCGAGCCCAGACCCGTCGCCGCATGCGCGTCGACGGATGGCGGTGGGCCGGGCGCATATTCCTCGTGTTCATGCTGCTTTATACTGCGTTGCCGATGATCTGGATGCTGATCACCTCGATCAAGTCCGGGTTCGCGGCGACGCAATTCCCGCCGCAATGGTGGCCGGACGAGCCTACCCTCGCCAGCTACCAGAAACTGCTCGATCCGCAGAACAGCGTCGGCCAGGACTTCCTCCGCTTCTTCTGGAACAGCCTTTTCGTGTCGACCGTCACGACAATCCTTTCGGTGATCGTGGCTGTCCCTGCGGCCTACGCGTTTTCGCGCTTCAGTTTCCCCGGCCGGAATTTCCTGTTCTTTGCCGTGCTGCTGCGCAATATGTTCCCGGCGGTGATCTTTCTCGTACCGCTCTTCATCCTGATGCGCGCCATCGGTCTGATAAACACGCATGGCTCGCTGATCCTCACCTATCTCACCTTCGGCCTGCCGCTGGCGATCTGGCTGCTCAAGGGCTTTTACGACAACATCCCGGTGCAGCTTGAGCAGGCGGCGCGCATCGATGGCGCAACACGGTTCCAGGCCTTCATCATGATCGTGATGCCGCTCTCGACGCCGGGGATCATCGCCACCGCAATCTATTCCTTCATCGGCGCCTGGAACGAATACATCTACGCCTACACCTTCCTCTCCAAGAACGAGCAGCTGACCCTGCCGGTTGGCATCCAGCGCTTCTTCTCGGAAAATACGACGGACTTTCCGGGCCTGATGGCGGCCAGCTTCATGATGAGCGTGCCCGTCGTGGTGCTGTTCCTGGTCCTGCAACGATACTTTGTACGCGCCCTTACAGAAGGCGCGGTCAAGCACTAGGGAGTTGCCGATGGCCCACGTGGTCCTCCAAGATCTCGTCAAGAGCTATGGCAGCTTCAAAGCTGTCAACCACGTCTCGCTGACGGTCAATGACGGCGAGTTCGTTGCGCTCGTCGGCCCTTCAGGCTGCGGCAAGACAACCACGCTCAATCTCGTCGCCGGGCTGACCCCGATCACATCGGGCGACATCATCATCGGGGAGCGGGTGGTCAACGACCTCGACCCCAAGGACCGGGACATCGCAATGGTGTTCCAGAACTACGCGCTCTACCCGCAGAAATCGGTCTACAAGAATCTGGCGTTCCCGCTTCAGATGCGCAAACTCCCCAGGGACGAGATCGACAAGAAGGTCAAGGAAGCGGCGCGAGTGCTCGACATGACGCACCTGCTCGAGCGCAAGCCGCGCGAACTTTCGGGCGGGCAGCAGCAGCGTGTGGCCCTTGGCCGTGCCCTCGTTCGCGACCCGGCCGTGTTCCTCATGGACGAGCCACTGTCTAACCTCGATGCCAAACTGCGCGTGCAGATGCGGTCGGAGATCAAGCGCTTCCACCAGGACCTCAAGGCGACGATCATCTATGTGACGCACGACCAGCTCGAAGCCGTGACCATGGCTGACAAGATGGCGGTGATGAATGGCGGCTACCTGCAGCAATACGATTCACCGGCGCAGGTCTTTGCCCATCCGGTGAACATGTTCGTCGCCAGCTTCATCGGCAGCCCGGCGATGAGCCTTATTCCGCTGGAGGCCTCGACGGCAAACGGCAACACGGTGTTGACCGGCGCGGAGGGCTGGCGCCTTGAGCTCTCGCCGCGCAATGCCCAGAAGGTGGCGAAAGCAACGACCAGGAAAGTCGTGCTCGGCGCACGTCACTCGACGATCAAGCTCCACAAGAGTGCGGTGCCAGGCAGCGTCCCGGCCAAGGCCTATACGGTGGAGCCGACCGGAGACGTCACCTTCGTGCAGGCGTTCCTGTCCGGCGCCATCGTCAACGTCAGCGTGCCGCCAAACATTGCCGTCGCGCCCGACGAGCAGATCTGGCTCGAGTTCGACCAGGAGCGGATGCATCTGTTCGACGGCGAAACTGAAATGGCCCTCAAGGCCAACTGAGATAGGGCGAATGCGCATGAAACGTGGGCGCGGATGACTGAGAAGCTTAAGATCACCGCGATCAAGCCCTATCCGGTGTGGGTAGGAACGCGCAACCAGATGCTCGTCAAGGTCGAGACCGACCAGGGCATCTTCGGCTGGGGCGAGAGCGGCTTGAGCGGTCGCGAGAGGGCCGTGGCCGGCGCGGTCGAGCACTATCGCGAGTTTCTCATCGGCCGCGACCCGATGCAGATCGGGCGGATCTGGCAGGAGGTTTACCGCAGCCAGTACTTCGAAGGCGGGCGAGTCCTTCAGGCGGCAATTTCCGCCATCGACATCGCCCTTCACGACATCAAGGGCAAGGCACTGGGGGTGCCGGTCTATGAGCTGCTAGGCGGCAAGCAGCGCGACCGCGTCCCCACCTTTGCCTCGACCGGCGACGAGGCCGAGGGCGATGTTGCCATCGAACGGGCCCGCGAACTACGCGCACAGGGGTGGCAGGCGATCCGCTTCTTCCCCTTCGGGCAAAACAGCAAGGACATCTTCGAGCCGCGCGAGTCCATCGGCGCTACCGCGGGTATGCTGAACAAGGCGCGCGAGGCGCTGGGCGGCGACGTGGTCCTCGGCCTCGACTATCATCATCGGCTGTCGGTGGCAGAGGCGGCGAGCTTCTGCAACAAGCTCGGCCGCGGCGTGCTTGATTTCCTCGAGGAGCCGATACGGGCCGAAACGCCGGAGGCCTACGAAGCGCTGCGCACGATGACCGAAATCCCCTTTGCCATAGGCGAGGAATTTGCCAGCAAATGGCAGTTCCTGCCCTACATCGAGCGCGGCATCCATCAGTTCAACCGGATCGATGTTTGCAATGTCGGCGGGCTCACCGAGGCGATGAAGGTCGCTGGCTGGAGCGAGGCGCATTATGTGGACCTGATGCCGCACAATCCCCTTGGTCCCGTGTGCACGGCCGCGACCGTGCATCTCGCCGCTGCGGTACCCAACTTTGCGTGGCTCGAGACCAGGGCGCCCGAAATAAAGCTGGGCTTCGACAATTCCGACTTCTTCCCCGTGCAACCACGGCTCGACGGGACCGATTACCCGGTCGGCGATCTGCCGGGGCTCGGCGTCGAGGTCAACGAAGTGGCGGTCCAGGCGCAGAGTTTGCGTTTCTGGGAAGCGCCTCACCTTACGCGCCGCGACGGTTCTGTTACGAACTGGTAGTTCCATTCAATCGGAGTCCACAATGACGCATACGTCCGACATTACGCGGCCGCCTAAAGACCTGATCGACGCGCTAAGGGAGATCGGCGCCGCGACGGTTGCCGGCACGCTTGGCCACATGGGCTTCCGCAATCCGCACATGGTTGGTCCGGTGGCGCAAAACCACGGGAAGTCGATCGTGGGGCCGGCGCTGACGCTGCAGTTCCTGCCGCAGCGGCCGGACCTCTTCACCGAAGGAGAATATGCCGATCCGGAGACGCAACTGCACCGGCACGTGCTCTATCACGCGCAGGAGGGCGATGTGGTCGTGGTCGACGCGCGCGGCGACATGAGCTCGGGCGTCTTCGGCGATATGATGTCGACGTATTTCAAGGGCAGGGGCGGGGCGGGTATCGTCATCGATGGGTGCATGCGCGACCGGCCCAATGTCGAAAAGCTCGATCTGCCCCTATGGCTGCGCGGCTGGACGCCAAATTATCACGTGCAGACCAGCATCTATCCCAATGCCGTCAACGTTCCGATTGCCTGCGGCGGTGTCACGGTGATCCCCGGCGACATCATCGTCGCCGACGACGACGGCGTGGTGGTGCTTCCCGTCGTGATGGCCCCGAAGGTGATCGAAGAATCACAGAAGCATCATGATTGGGAGGAATTCTCACGAGGGAAGCTCATGGAGGGCGGCCCGTTGCAACGCTACTATCCGCTGCATGACGATGCCCGCGGGGAGTACGAGGAGTGGCGCAAAACAAACCGCCTGGAGAACCCGAGTTAGTCAGCAGGCCTTGGCGATCAGTTTTGCCAGGCAATCGGCAGCCTCGGTCCCCGGCACGCCGAGATCTCTGACGCTATCCATGTGGTTGCGGTTCGGGAGCACATGCGACCTTACCAACGATCCCTGCCGCAGCAAGCTTGCTTTGAACCGATCGGCTTGCTGATGGAAGGGTGGCGTCTCATTGGCTCCGACCAGAACCGTCGCCTTGGTTTGAGGATCATGCCGACAGGCGAGCGGCGTGAACATGGCGACTTCCTCGTCGGTTATTCCAATCTCGTTGGCGAGAAAGGAATCCTGGAGCGGTTTCAAATCGTAGAGCCCGCTCAGCAGAAGGGCTGCCCTCACATTCGAGGAGGTATGCGCGCCGTCGAACAGGAACGTTGCAAGATGTGCTCCTGCCGAATGACCACTGACAGTCAGGGCCGCCGGGTTTCCGCCATGAGCGGCGATGTTGGCCAGGATCCACTGCTTGGCGCGGCGCACCTGGTCGACGATCGTCGCCATTCTGACCTTGGGCATCAGAGCATAATCGAGGATGACGGCAATGGCCCCGGCCTGGGTTATCGTCGTCGCCATGTATGAATAGTCGCGCTTGGAGAACATTCTCCAGTAGCCGCCATGGACAAAGATGT
Organism: Mesorhizobium sp. M1348; assembly: GCF_040317925.1. Classification (NCBI taxonomy): domain Bacteria; kingdom Pseudomonadati; phylum Pseudomonadota; class Alphaproteobacteria; order Hyphomicrobiales; family Phyllobacteriaceae; genus Mesorhizobium; species Mesorhizobium sp. M1348. Next base: position 180,923 of record NZ_JAMYLH010000010.1, read on the forward strand.
GCACCGGAAGCGCCGTTCTTTTGCACGCGGGAAAGAACAGGTCCATCGTCTCGGTCGGATCTGGTCCGTAGGCCACGTCTGCGGCCATCGCAATGGCGGCGCGGGCGGCCTCGCTGCGGTCAACAATGTCCTGCACGATTTGGTCAAAGTCAGCAACGTGGTCGCGGATGCGAAAGGGATCGCCTTGCATTCTTCTTCTGCTCACATGCTGACGGCGAGGTATTTCGCCTCCATGAACTCGGCAATGCCGTGATGCTGCCCTCCCTCGCGGCCAAGCCCACTCTGCTTGACGCCGCCGAAGGGAGCTGCAGGATCGGACATCAGCCCGCGATTGAGAGCGATCATCCCGGCCTCGATCCGGGAGGCCACCCGCATGCCGCGCGCCAGATCGCGCGTGTATATGTAGGCAGCAAGCCCATATTCGGTGTCATTGGCGCGCTCGATGACCTCGGCCTCGGCTTCGAAGCTCGAGATTGGCGCCACCGGCCCGAATATCTCCTCATGCGCCATCTTTGCGTCGCCCGGCACGTCGCGAAGCACCGTCGGAGGATAGAAGAAACCGCGTCCGGACAGCACTGAGCCACCGCACAAGACCCGCGCGCCTCGTGCGACCGCGTCGACGACAAGGCGGTCTATCTTCTCGACCGCCTTCTTCGTGATCATGGGCCCGCATTCCGTGTCCGGGTCGGTGCCGGCGCCGACCTTGAGCGACGACATCCGCTTCTCGAGGCCCTCGGAGAAGGCTTCGTAGATGCCAGATTGCACGTAGAGGCGGTTTGCAGCCGTGCAGGCCTCGCCGGCGTTGCGCATCTTGGCCACCATTGCGCCATCGAGCGCTGCTTCGAGATCGGCGTCGTCGAACACAATGAACGGTGCGTTGCCGCCGAGTTCCATGGAACACGAGACCACATGCCTGGCAGCCTCTGCCAGCAGAGCGCGACCCACACCCGTCGAACCGGTGAAGGAGAGTTTGCGCACCCGCGGATCGGCCAGCATGGCGGCTGTCAAAGGCCCGGGACTGGAGGTTGTCAGGACGTTGACCACCCCCGGCGGAACGCCTGCGTCCTGGTAGAGCGCGGCTAGCGCGTAGGCGGTAAGCGGGGTCTCACTGGCCGGCTTCAGGATCACCGTGCATCCAGCGGCAAGTGCCGGCGCGATCTTGCGCGTCGCCATCGCGGCAGGAAAATTCCAGGGCGTGATCAGGACGCAGATGCCGATTGGTTCGTAGTCGACCACAATGCGATTGGTGCCGGAAGGCGCAGTACCGAATTCACCGGTAATGCGAACGGCCTCCTCGGCATTCCAGCGGAAAAATTCCGCGGCGTAAGCGATCTCGCCTCGGGCATCCCGCAGGGCCTTGCCGTTTTCCAATGCGATGAGAGTAGCCAGTGCCTCCGATCGTTCCGTCATCAACTCAAAGCAGCGTCTGAGGATCTCGGAACGCTTTCGCGGCGACGTTGTCCGCCAGCCATGGGCCGCCTTGGCAGCGGCGTCAACGGCGGCGGCCGCGTCCTCCAAGGTCGCATCGGGTACGGCAGCGATGACGGCTTCCGTCGAAGGATCGATGACCGGAATTACCCTGCCATCCGCGGACTGCCGCCATTGGCCGTCAATATACAGCCCGTGCGAAATCGTGTGGAAGTCGCTGACGCCCTGATCATCCGACAGAACCTGTGAAAACGTGTTCATCTCGATATTCCCGATTGTTTACATGACGCAGCTGGCGAGGTCGCCATCAAAGGCGGCCTGGACCAGGCGTCGCATGGATCCCAAATCGAATGGCCGCGGATTGTTCTTGATGAGGCGCTCGATACCGATCGCTTGTTCCGCCGTCCAATCGAGCTTGTCGGCAGGCAGCCCTAGCTCGGCCAACGTGGGGATGATCCCGATTGCCCCAAACAGCCGACTGACCTCGCCAATGGTCGCGTCGGCCAACTCTTCGGGCCTCCGGCCTTTTCCATCGAGGCAGAGCGCGCTGGCGATCTCGGCCATCTCGGTCGCTGCGGCGGTTCTGTTGTACTTCATGACGTACGGCAGCATGGTGGCGACACCCATTCCGTGAGGGGTGTGGGTTATCGCGCCAACCGGGTATTGCACTGCGTGCGCTGCCGCCGTACCGGCCGTTCCGAACGCGCAGCCGGCTGCAAGTGCACCCATCATGACGTCGGCCCGGGCGTCCTCGTCAGACGGCTGGCGGTATGCCGTTTCAAGGCTTCGGCCAAGCAGCTTGATCGCCAGCAGGGCGAAATGATCGGTCAAAGCGGTTTTGCCGATAAAGACATGTTTCTGGGGAAGGCCGGGATCGGTCCCACGCCTGACGGCGGTGAAGGCCTCGATTGCATGCGTCAGCGCATCGGCGCCTGCGATCGCTGTCAATGCCGGCGGGCATGTCATCGTCAGTTCAGGATCGCAGATGGCCGCGGCCGCGATCAGGTACGGGCTGGAGATGCCGACCTTCAACGTGCGATCCGGATCCGCGATCACGGCAACCGGGGTGACTTCAGAGCCGGTGCCGGCTGTCGTCGGCACCGCGATCAGCGGCAGTGTCGGGCCGGGCACCTTGAACTCACCGTAGTAATCCTGGAGCTGACCGCCGTGACTGATGAGCAACGCCGCGCATTTGGCCATGTCGAGACAACTGCCGCCGCCAATGCCGATCACCACGTCGGGCGCGAACTGCCGCGCTTCCTCGACGCAGACGGCAACCGTGTCCCGGGGGACGTCGGGTAGCACACGGTCATGCACCAGTACGTCTATCGAGGCGGCTCGCAGCGCCGCGACAATCTCTGCGAACGGGCCCGTTGCGGCAAAACGTTCATCGGTGCAGACGAGCACTCGACGCCCGAGCCTGGCCGCGACAACCGGGATGACGTGGCGTTGGCCTTTCCCGAAAAGAATTTCGCGCGGCAGCCTTATGGCAGCGAAAAGGCTCATGACCTGCATCCTGTGATGATGTCTGGATTGGGATACGGAAGGGCGTTCAACTCGGCCCAAAGGCTGGGTTTGACGTCAAACTCCACTTGCAGCGCGGTTGCGTATCGACGCGCCGAACCATCGCCCGCAACGCTGGCGGTCCGTTCAGGTTCCGCAGGTGAGGAAGCACGGGCTGCCAGGGCGGCACGCTGTTCCAGCAGGGCCTTTGCAAGTGCCATTGCTTCGTGCGAAACAGCCTCAAATTATATCCTCTATAAAATCGTATATGATATAGGATTGCATTGGTCGGAGCATCGTGTTAGCGACTCAATGTGTCAAGAGGCAAAACGTGCAGGCCATGAACTTACCCAGTGTAGACGGAGCGAACCTCGCCGGCGGGCGTATCCAGCGCTCCAGCAGCCTGGTTGAGGACGTCTACGAAGCGATTTTTGCGCAACTCATGTCGCTGAAGATTGCGCCGGGCTCGCGCATCACGGTCGACAGTCTTGTCAAGGAATTCAACGTCTCCCACACGCCGATCCGCGAGGCGCTCGGCCGGCTCGAAGGCGAAGGCCTTGTACTGAAGACGCATCTGATCGGTTACCGCGCTGCGCCGCAGATCACGAAACGACGGTTTGACGAACTCTACGAGCTTCGCCTGTTGCTCGAGCCTCATGCAGCGGCCAAGGCAGCGGCGCTCATGGACGAGGCGAAACTTGCCGTACTTCAGGAATCCGCAGGCGTCATGGCGCGCCGTGAGGGCAAGGACGAGCGCCTGCGGTATTCCAACTTCGCCCGCCAGGACGCTGTTTTCCACGACAGGGTCATGGAATTCGCCGACAACGAACTCGTGCGCGAGACGCTGGCGCACCAGCATACCCACTTCCACATCTTTCGCCTGATGTTCCATTCGCGCGTCACCGAAGAGGCGCTTGACGAGCATGAGGCCATCCTGGCCGCTTTCGCTGCGGCCGATCCTGCCGCTGCCGAGCAGGCGATGCGTCGTCATATCGAGCATTCCCGCGACCGTTTGTTGCTGGCGTTCGACTGAGACTTGTCCCGATGTCCCCGTACCCGTCGTCGACGATCATCACGCAGGCCAGTGCCAACGAATACTACCTCCCCGATTCACCTTCTAGAAACTCAAACCCACCGGGCGAGTACAGGTCTCGCCCGGCCGTTGTCACAGGAAAGGAAGTACCATGCCAGGCAAAAAGATCCTGATGCTGACCGGTGAATTCACCGAGGAATACGAAATCTTCGTCTACCAGCAGGCGATGGAAGCGGTGGGCCACACTGTTCATGTCGTGTGCCCAGACAAAAGCGCCGGAGACCTGATCAAAACGTCGCTGCACGATTTCGAGGGCGATCAGACCTACACCGAAAAGCTCGGCCACTATGCACTGATCAACAAGACCTTTTCCGACGCTGAGAAGCAGCTGGAGCAATACCACGCTGTTTACTGCGCCGGCGGTCGTGGTCCCGAGTACATCCGCACGAACAAGCGTGTGCAGGCGATGGTGCGCCATTTTCACGAAACGAAGAAGCCGATCTTCACAATTTGCCACGGCGTGCAAATCCTGATCGCGGTAGACGGCGTCGTGCGTGGCAAGAAGGTCGGCGCACTGGCGGCATGTGAGCCCGAAGTGACGCTTGCGGGCGGCACCTATATCGACCTGTCTCCAACGGAGGCTTATGTGGATGGGACGATGGTTTCGGCAAAAGGCTGGACGGCGCTTGCAGCGTTCATCCGCGAATGCCTGAAGGTGCTGGGGACGGAAATCCGCCACGCGTAGACCTTTGCTCCGGCGCATCCAAAAGGCTGCGTCGGTTCCCTTGCTGCAGAGGAAACTTGTCACCGCCAATTCGGCTTCGGATCATAAAGCATCTGCATCACGCTGAGTTTGCGTCCCAGGGATCAGAAGCATTTCGTCATGCATTGGTGCTCGTTTAATCAAATCCTGTGAGCAGCGCATCAGTGTTTCCCTTGCCGAAGCCAGATGCGCTCGGCAGGCAACCTCAATCCGAGTGGAGTTGCGGCGGCGTAAAACCCGCCGAGGCTCTAACTGCAGCCGGATGAAAATTCAGTGGCAGGTCAGGGAGGGCCTTCGCCGGCAGGACGGTACGTTGCGCAGGAGTCATGTCCAGAAGGTTGTCCAGCGGGCTGACGTAGGAGCCGATCGAATTGCGATTGGAGGCTCAACACTCGGTCTGCTGGAATCGCTTGCCGTGGCTGAAGGAAAGCCTGGAGTGTACGCGGCGGGGCACGACGTTCGTAATTTCTTACCGAAATGGCTCGCCGATCGTTACGGGCGAAAGTTCGTGCTCTCTGGCGTGTTGCTGTTCCTCACTGTGGTCTCGCTCCTTGCCGCGTTTAGCCGAGACATCCAATCCCTTACAGTGCTGCGTGGCATTCGGGCATCGCTCTTGGGGCCTTCCACCTCTGGTCATTTCCTACCTGACGGAAATCCTGCCGCCCAGACGCCGTGGCATGCTGATCCTTCTCGTCAGCACCACCGCCGCCCTTGGCCCCCACTGCTACAATCTTCATCGCCCGCTGGCTTGCGCCGCTCCAGCCATTGGGCTCGACGCGTGGCGCTGGGCGTTTTGCCTCGGCAGTTTCGGCGCAGGGGTCTTAGGGCTCCTGTTTCTGATCCGGAATCACCGCGGTGGCTGTTGTCGCAGAGCCGGCTGGCGGAGGCTGAAACAATAGTCCAGGCATTCGAGCGTTCCCCGAGAATAGACTTCCGAGAAAGTCCTGATTGCACTGCGCGGAAATGTAGGCCTCAATGGGGCCGTCAAGGGAGGGCGGACGCCATCATAGTGTCGGTACGGACAGACCCGCAACCTTTAGCTGTTGAGACAGTGATCGATCCGTCCCGCAAGCGGCGGCTGATCGACCTTTCCGAACTTTGGCGATATCGGGAAGTTGTGTTCTTCCTGGCCTGGCGCGATTTCAAGGTCAAATACCGCCAGACTTATCTGGGTGTGCTCTGGGCAATGTTGCAGCCGCTCGTTGCCATGTCGGTCTTCAGCGTCTTGTTTGGCCGACTCGTGGGCATCTCATCGAACGGAGCGCCATACCCGCTGTTTGTCCTGTGTGGGCTCGTGCCGTGGAATTTTTTTTCGCGGGCGGTTGGCAGCATGACGGGCAGCCTTGTCAGCAACCAGGAACTTGTGAAGCGCGTCTATTTTCCGCGTCTGATCATTCCCATATCCGCTATGGCCACGTGCCTGACCGATATGATCGTCGGCCTCACTCTTTTGTTCGCGGCGCTGCTGGCATTCGGAATCTGGCCGGCACCACAGGTGATCTTCCTGCCACTGTTCGTGCTCGTCATGGCTGCGTCGGCGACGGGGCTGGGAGTGGCACTATCTGCGATCAATGTCCGCTTTCGCGATGTGGGATATCTCGTGCCGTTCAGCCTTCAGATAGTTCTGTTCATGACTCCGGTTGTCTATCCGGGCAATCTCGTGCCGCACTTTTGGCGGCCGCTCTACAGCCTGAACCCTATGGTGGGGATAGTCGAAGCCATGCGCTGGAGCGTACTGGGCACGCCCGCCGATTGGGTCATGATCTCGATATCGACTCTCTCCTCGCTGGCCCTTCTCGTTGCCGGACTGGCTATTTTCTCAAAGTCCGAACGCGCGTTTCCGGACCTGATCTGAGCAATGACCGACACAGTGATTGAAGCCACCAATCTCTCCAAGGCCTACAGACTGGGGGTGGCGAACAATAGCTTCCCTACCTTGCGGGACGCGCTGGCCAGCGGCGCAAGGCGAATCCTTCACAGGAAGCCCGCTTTGGGTCGACGCAACGGTGGAGACGATCAATTCTGGGCCCTGAGGAACGTCTCCTTCCAGGTGCGCGCAGGCGACGTCCTTGCCGTGATCGGACCCAACGGCGCGGGAAAGAGCACCATTCTCAAGATATTGGCGCAGATTGTGGAGCCGACTTCCGGTCGCGCGACGATACGCGGACGGCTGGGAGCTTTGCTGGAGGTCGGCACGGGGTTCCACGCGGAGCTGACCGGCCGCGAGAACATCTATCTCAACGGAGCGATACTCGGCATGCGGCGCGCCGAGATCAGATCCAAGCTCGATGAAATCGTCGATTTCTCCGGCGTCGAGCCGTTTCTCGACACGCCCGTCAAGCGTTACTCAAGCGGCATGTACTTACGCTTGGCCTTCGCGATTGCCGCGCATGTCGATCCCGATATTCTGGTGATCGATGAGATATTGGCCGTTGGCGACGCCGCATTCCAGAAGAAATGCATTGCCAAGGCCGAAAGCGTTGCCGGAACGGGCCGCACAGTGCTGATCGTTAGCCACCAGATGTCGGTTCTGCAGCGGCTTTGCAACCGCGCAATTCTTATCGACGGCGGGACGATCCTGGCCGACGGCCCGACGGGCGACCTGGTCCGGAATTATCTGCAGACACTGGAAGCGCGAGCGAGCACCGATCTGAGTACACGAACGACGCGCACCGGGCGAGGCCGCCTGCGCGTCGTCGGCATCGAGGTTTTCAACAAAACGGGTCCCGTCGCGTCGGGGCAGCCGGCGGTTTTTCGGCTTCAGGTCGATGGGCCGCGCGAACTTGCACAATGCGTTATTACCATTATTGACGACCTCGGCGATCCTGTGACGTCATTCGACACGATGGAGCACTCCGAGCATGATCGTCAGGGCGAAGTCTACACGGTGCATGTAGAGAGCCTTATGCTGAGACCAGGGCGCTACAGGATTGATGTGGCGCTAGTGGCGGACGACAGGGTGGTCGAAGACCACGTCGAGACCGCCGCCGTGTTCGATGTCATGCCCGGCTTGCTCGACAACCGACCGGTTACCGCCCAACCCGGCTTCGGCAGTGTCAGCTTTCCGCACCGATGGGTGACTAGGCGTTGACGCTTGTTTTCAAACTGAAGCACGCACGAGTTTACGCCGAATCCGGCGCCGTTGCTTTGCTGTCCACATCATGATCTTCAGGATAAGCCGGTCGGCCCTGCTTCCAATCGTCGGCGGCGCGACGTAGGGCGCACGCGCCAGCCGCAGCGTCCATCGGACGTGGAAGCCTCGCAGTCCACTTTCCTGCAAATGTTGCGCGACCCAGTCGAGGAATGCAGCGCGGGCAGGGTGTTTCCCCATGTGGTCGTAGACCCCTCGCTCAGCCGCCGCCGCCGATGTCGAACCGGAATACTGCCGGTAGCGTGCCAGAGTTACAGGCGTAACAAAGACGGGAAGACGCAGGAATAGCTTCGCCCACAGAGCTTGGTCTTCATAGAGATCGAAGCGCTCCTCAAAGCCGCCGACCGTGCTGACCGCGCTCCTCCGCAAGAGCACCGAACAGGTACACGGAACGTGACCGTTCTGGATCAGCAGAAGTCGCCTTAGAAGCCGCGGGGGCTGATGCAAACGGCCGGCAAGCCCGTCCGTCGGCTCGATCCAGTCGGGGCGCTCACCGTCTGGATACCACCATCTCGTCGGCCCGAAGATCATTGCGGCTTCCGGGTTGGCATCGGCTGCCGCCAGAACCGTCCGGAGCATATGCGGTTCGTACAGATCGTCTGCATCCAGGAAGGCAAGCAAATCGCCGCTGCCGGCCTCTATTCCGGCGTTTCTCGCTGCCGCCGCGCCACGCTTGGATCCGGGAGGCCTGTTCAGCACCTTGATCCGAGGATCGGTTGCTGCAACATCATTGGCGATCCTGACACTGTCATCCGTCGAGCCATCGTCGACCAGCAAAAGCTCCCAGTCCGCAACTGTCTGGGCTTGGACGCTAGCGATCGCTTCGCCCAGAGTTGCCTCCGCATTGAGGAAGGGGGTTATGATCGTCACTCGCGGTAGGGAAGTCATCGCCGAAGCCATCCTTTGATACTTCGCTTGATCACCTTGCGGCGCTCGCGCGCAAGCGCTTTCCAGATTGCTGAACGAATGCGGAAAGAGGCGCCCTTATCCGCCATTGTGCGATTTAGCCATTTGAGAAACGTGATACGCGCGGCCTCGACAGTGCCTGCCTCAGCGCAGGCAACAGAGCAACTTTCAGAATGCTGGCGGTATTTTGCCCAGGTCCGGCCGGACACATAGGCGGGCGCGAATGCGAGCGCCTTGGCAAAGAACGTCTGGTCCTCGAACATCAGGCGAAAGCTGTTCTCGAACCCCCCAAGCGTTGCGAATAAGCTTGAACGCATCAGGGCATTGCAAGGTGTCGGCGTCTGGGCCTCGTTCTGAAGCAGCAGCTCAAACAGCATGGGCGGCTCGTATCGGGTGTCTGGTTCGACGCCGAGCGGGTAGTAGAAGTCCGCGCGGTCAGCAGCCTCTTGCCAGCTATGCCAGATCAGAGTCCGGCCATAGATCATGCCTAGCGCCGGATCGCTTTCCATGATGGAGACCTGTTCGGAAAGCTTTTCGGGCAGCCATGCATCGTCTGCGTCGAGAAATGCGACATAGGCGCCGCGCGCTTCCGTCAGTCCACGGTTGCGCGAGGCGCTGATACCGTGATTGCCATTGTCATGGTGAGACAATAGTCGCACCTTGCCCGGCAGCCGCTGCTCATAACCGCGTATGATGGCGGACGACTGGTCAGTCGAGCCATCGTCGACAACGAGGAGTTCCCAGTCGGTGAAGCTTTGACCTACAATGCTGTCAACAGCTTCCCGGAGATAACTCTCACCATTGAACACGACTATAATTGCCGTGACACGCGGCTGTCCGCCTGAATTGTCAGCCATGGCATAGCACCATGCGCCGAAAGTCAGCTTCACCCCAATCGGCGACCGTAACGCGCGGCAATCGGAAAGGGTCGACGCGAGGCCCAGCTTCGCGCGGCAGGGTAGTTACTGCATAGTCCATGCCGGCAGACCTTACGGCGTTGGCGGTGCTGCCATCGAAATCTCCAAACGGGTATGCGAATCCCACCACCCGCCGTCCTGTAATCTCCTCGCATTTTTGGCGGCTGCCTGAAATCTCGCGTTCAAGATCGTCCCGTTTCAGTAGCGGCAAGGATGGGTGCGTACAGGTGTGGGCGCCGATCGAAACGCCATCGGTGTCGGCGAGCTGCCGCAGCTCCGAATGCGTCATGGCGCGATCGCGCCCTCGGGGACTGGCGTCGGTTCCTGCCCATCTTGCCAGCCGCTCCAGGGCCTTCTCGCGTTCGTGTGCACTCAACGGCTTCAGCAGTGCGTGCAAGTCGAAATGGAGTGTCGTGCGGTTGATCGCGTTATTGGAGTCCGCCGGCATTGCGTCCTCCCAAACGCGCCAGTCATAGTTTCGGCCAGCGATCTCGATCTCCAGAGTGTTCGGGAGAGCAGGCATCTCCAAAATGATGCGGGATAGAATGTCCCACCAGAACACTGAGGGATCGGTGATCGCATGGGTGGTGACGAAGACAGTCGCAGGACAGTTCATACGCCGCATGATCGGCACGGCGTTTTGGAGGACATCCGCGTAGCCGTCGTCAAAGGTGATTGCCACCGCATTTCTCGGTGACCGTCTCTCGCCAAGCCGTTGCGCCAGCCATTGCAGGGGAACAATGTCCCGCGCTTTCGTAAGAAGTTCGATCTGGCGTGCGAAATTTTGCGGCGAAACCGCGAGTTCCCAAGGATCGACGAGCGGTTCTGCGACGCGGTGATACATCAGCACGATAGGTCGACCGAAACCGGCAAGCAGGCGCCCCCGTCGCAGGAATTTGCTGACAGTTTGACGCGCTGTCACGGCGCCGCTCATCGCCTGAAAGCCCGCGCCGCCACTATTACCGGACAATAGGGGTCGTGCACATCAAGTAATGCCGAATTCAGCTCATGTTCCGCCAGGCCGTAGAGGAAGGCCGTCGCAGAATACGCGTTTCCATAGTGGCTGACTTCGACGTTCTTCGCCCCGAACCTGTCCGACAGAAGTCGCCTTAGGGCAGCCGGAGTTATCGACCAGAACCAGCTCTCGCCCCATTCTCCCCTGTCAATCGGGCTGACCCAAGGCACTGTAATCAGGAGTACGCCTCCCGGCTTCAGGATCCGCCACAGGGTTGCGACTGCAGCAGGTAGATCGAAAAGAAGGTGCAGGGTCTGGGTGAGTACGATACAATCGAAGGTCTCGGACGGCAGATCGTCGCTAGTCGCCAGATCACCCACGAAGGTTGTCAACGGGTGGCCGTTATAACGGTTCAGAACATCGCTTGCGGTAACCCGACTGCCTCCGAAACGCATCGTATAGGCGTTGTCGCCGATCTCCAGGACCCTTCCGGATATGTTCAACGAACAGGACGCGAGGAAAGTCTCGACATAGCGGCGGTCCAATGGCTTGCCGCGATCAAAACCGAACTCCGTGCTGAAGGGTACGGTACGCTCGAGGTCACCGAACCGGGCGCTCGAGCGGTGCCGACTTGACCGGCGCCTGAGACGATGCCGGAGCATCACAGCGGTCTGCAACGGCGCTGCAAGCGAAACGGCGATCGTGCTGCTGAGTTGACCGGCGAGTGAAGAGCGGAACCGAAGCGCTGTACCAAGCTGTCCCAGTTGCTTGTCCGTATAATAGCACTTCCATTTTTCGACACCCTGACGGTAGGCGGCCGCCCAATCCGGATTGGTCTGCGCGACGGCCCGCTGCCGGCGAAGGACCTTCAGCGCCGCGCGCAACATCATCGGATTGCTGTTCGACATATTCGTTGCGTGCCGACGGTAATCTGCCAGGTATTCCGGAATGCAGGCCACCTTGTTCGCCCGAGATAGGCGAAGGTAGACGTCGTAGTCCTCGCAAGCCCGCAGTGACCGGTCAAATCCGCCGGCGGCTTCCAATGTCCTGCGGCGATAGAGCACCGTCGCATGCATTCCAATCAGGTTGTCGGTCAGGAAGCATGCATACGGATCCTCGCCCACCGACCTCAGTGGTACAGTATTCCTGACTGCACCGGCCTCGTCGATGTAGCGGAAGGCACCGTAGACCAACGCGCAATCGGGATTGTCGTGAAACAAGGCAAGATTGGTGGCCAGCGCTACCGGGCGCAGCCTGTCGTCGGCATCCAGGAAGGCAATGAATTCGCCGCGCGCTGCCGTCATCCCGGTGTTACGGGCAGCGGCCAAACCCTGGTTTTTTTGGCGGATGTAGTGGACGTCGTCATATCGACGAACAACACTTTCGGGATTGTCCGACGACCCATCGTCCACAATGATGATCTCATCCGGCTTCACGGTCTGGTTGCGGACGCTGTCGATCGCTTCGGCAAGGAACCGCGCATGATTGTAGGTGGTGATGACAACTGAAACGCTGGATGCAGCGGGGCGGGTGGTCATCTCTCACCCGCTCCGTTTCGGCAGGTCGGGTAGCCGGCAAAGGTCAACCAGCCGACAGATCGCCGACATGCTTCCTCGAAGCTGACAGCCGGCTGGTATCCGAGCTCACGCTCGGCCTTGCGCCATGGAAGTTTCGTCTGGCACTGGTGCAAAAGTGCACGCTCCTCCGATACCATGACCGTTGGGGCCGTAGTCGCACCGGTCGCATTGCGTCCTGCCTTCCGCCACTCGGCATAGCCTGCCTTCAGTCCGCTGCGAACAGGCCTTGGCAGGCTTCGGACAAGCCGCCGATATCCTTGGCTTTCCTTCAGTCCTTGTTTCCATCTCGGAGCAAATGACAATGGCGCTGAAGCCGAAATCGCGGCCAGGTCGAACCCCAGTGCCTCGGCGATCGGTCGGCAAAGATCTGCCCAACTGATCTCTTCCCGGTCTCCGATCAGATAGGTTCGCCCAGAGGCCTCGGGCACTTCGATGGCGAGCTTGATCGCGTGAATGACATTGTCGACATAGGCGCTGTTGCAGATGCCACGACCGCCATCCACCAGGTAGGCGGAACCGTCAATGAGCTCGTCGGCAAAACCACCGGTCCAACTGGAGCGTGGGCCAAAGACAATTCCGGGCCGCAGCACCACTACCTGCACCGCGCCGTCGCGTGACAGTTGCCCGAGACGGCGTTCGGCATGAATCTTCGCATTGTTGTACTCGATCGTCTGATCGTCATGCAGCGCGCTCGTTTCGTCCGTCCCGGGCGGGGGCGATTGGCCATGAACGGAAGCGCTGCTGAGATAGATCAGACGAAGCACGCCGGCAGCGGTGGCTGCACGATAGACGGGCTCGATAGCATCGACGATCGTGCGGGCGTCACCGGCAACTGCATGTACGACGTACTGACAGCCCGTAAAGGCAGCGGTAAGAGCCTGAATATCACGCGCATCCGCCACCATTGCGTCAATCGCAAAGCGAGACAGACTGGCGAAAGCATCCGGCCTGCGAACGATCGGCCTCACATTCGCCCAGCCGGAAAGTTGCAGCAACTCCACGGTGCGGCAACCTATGAAACCGTTGGCGCCAAGCACTGCAACAGTGCCGGTCATTGTCTGGTCCCGGCGGAAGCAGCGACATGGAGCAATTCTTCGGGACCGAGCCACGGCATGTCCATCAGTTTCCGTCTGGCATAGCATCCTTCGACCAGATCGACCACATTGCGCCCAACACTGGCCGGCACGGAAAGGGGGGCCCCATTTCGGACCGCATCCACCAAGCCCGAAATCTGATCGCAAAATGCATCGACAAAATCGCGCGACCGGCCGTCGGCATTGGTGAAGGAAACGCAGCCTGTCGTGCGACTTCCATTCAAGGCGACCTCGACAGTCTCGGTCTCATTGACTGTCCAGGAAATCGAGCCACGTTCGCCCTCAAGGCGGTACAGATTCGGGCGAGCCCAATCCCGGCTCAACCTGACCGTCGCGTCGAAGCCGTCAAAACGCAGCCGGACAAGGCAGTTCGCCTCGACGCCGCCCATTGCGTCATCGGCGTAGTGGATTTCGTCGGGTTCTCCAAACCACCAGGTCAGGAGGTCAAGGCAATGCGTGCCGATATCCTGAAGCACACCACCACCGGACTCCGCGAAGCTGAAATAGCTCATCGAAGCCACCGGCCACTGGAAGGAGCCGCCCTCGAAACAACTGACGCTTCGTAACCGTCCGATCATTCCGCCCTCCAGCATGGCCTTTATCGACCGCGTCGCAGGGAACTGCCTTCTGACGAGCCCTGTTGCCACATGAAGATTGTTGGCTGCCGCTGCCGCAAGGATACGAGCCGCCTCGGAGCTGCTCGTGGCCATCGGCTTTTCGCACAGAACATGCATCCCGGCTTCCAACGCTTGTGTCGACTGATCAGCGTGATATCCAGGTGGCGAAGCAATGATCGCAATATCGGCGTCCATAGCCAAAAGGCCGTCGAAACTGGCCGCAACCTTGGCTGAGGGCAGTCGCGCCTGAACGAGTGCGGCCTGCTTCGCATCTGGATCGAATATCCCCGCGACTGCAACTTGGCCTCTGCTTTGAAGGCGTGAAAGCGCTTCCGCATAGTAGAGCTTTGTGACGGCTCCACATCCGGCCAAAACGAGCCGGACCGGTTCATCTTCCCGGAGTCCTGCAGGCCGCTGCTCGGTTTCAACTAGGATGGACAATCCTGCCTCCCTGTCTTGCAACGAGCCGCAGCATACGACCAATTGTCTTGAGTGAGGGATCGAAGCGGAACGCTTCGCTCATCTGCGCCAAGCATCCAGCCCAATCGCCGGCGCCGAACAGTCGCCGCGCAGTCTCGAGAGCGCTTAGCGCATAGGTCCGCCGGGCCGACGCGGCGACATCGTCCGCAAGCTCGGTTGGAAGATAGCTCTTGAAAATATCGATCGCCATTCGCGTGTAGGCCATGTCCTCGGCACTTCGGATATGGCGCCCTGTGTTCGATTGGGGGTGCATCCGATAAAGTGCAAGGGCCTGCGGTTCGTACCAGACAGGAAATTGAGAAGCGATGCGGACCCACATCTCCCAGTCTTCACTGCATTTGAGCCGCCGGTCGAAGGCGCCGAGTTCTTCGTAGACCGCGCGGCGCACCACGATTGATGGCGTCATGATGTGCTGTTCCAACGCCAGTCGAACCGCCGCATTCTCGAGCCGTCCGGGGCTTGACTGCATTACAGGCGGGATCGACAGCTCCTGTCCGTGGGCATCCATGAAGATCGCCCGGCAGAATGCCGCGCCTGTACTCGGGTCCGCATCGAAGCCTCGTCCGAGCAATTCGTAGAAGCCGGGGCGGACGGCGTCGTCGCCGTGCAGGAGATGTACGAGTTCGCCCTGGGCACGATCCAGGCAGGTATGGAAGTTGCCGATATGCCCTAAATTTTGCGGCTGGTGGAAAAAGCCAACGCGGTTCCCACCGATTTCATTCAAGACTCTTTGCGGATCATCGGAGGAACAGTCGTCAACCACCTCGATTTGCATTTGAGCCGGGCCGGGGTCCTGCGCCAGCACACTTTCCAGCGTTGCGGCAAGAAAGCAGGCGCAGTTATAGGCGGGGATCATCACTGACCATTTCGGGCGAGCAGCCTTCCGTGGCAACGGCGAGATCGGATCGCGATACTCGAAGTCACGGATCGCCGTCATCTCTGGAGCACCGAGGACTTCAGCAGGTGCAGCCCCAACCTGACAATGTCGCGTTTGGCCACGTCACGTCCGATACCACCGCTGCGAAGGCTCCGCAGGAAGCACGATCTGGCCGATGGCAAATCGCCTTCTACCAGATACCGCATTGACCATTCATAGAAGTAGCGGGAGCAGCCGCCGCGGGCAGAATTTGCCCCCTGCGTGTCCATGACCTGCGCCATGCGCCGGTAGAATCCTTCGATCGCGTCCAGCTTGGGTCGGTTTGGCAGTGCCGATATGAGTCCGCCCGGATGCAGACGGTAGACACCTGCTATCTCGTCGACAAAAGCGAGATCTGCTGTCCTTGCGCAAAGCACATACAGCGGCCAGTCAGTAATCGGAAAGAAATCAGCATACCACCACGGCACATTTCGAACGCACGCGGTTCGCATCATGCCGGCGCAAGTTGCGAAAGGATTGCCTTCCCAGATATCCCTTTGCGTCACGATGGGTTTCTGGTCCGCCCGCGTCCACCGCGTCGATGTGAACTCATCGCCATCCGCCACGACTGCATTGTAGAATATTGCGGAGAGTTCCGGGTGCGCGTCGAGATGGGCCGCCTGATCTTTCAGCTTGGTCGTGGATGTCCACAGGTCGTCGCCATCGAGGATCGAGACGTAGCGCCCACGCGCCATCCGGAGTCCTCTCGCGACGACTTCGTTCGATCTCACATTACTGCCGGAATAGATCGCCGACAGCCTTTCAGGATGGTTGGAAACATATCGCTCGACAATCTTCCGGGTTCCGTCGGTCGAAAAGTCTTCACTGATCAATATCTCGACACCGAAATCGGCCTCTTGCATGAGAGCGCTGTCGATTGCAGCCGCCACGTAGCGTGCGTGATTGTAAGTGACAATAAGGACGGTCACGCGAACCGTTGACTCATTCACCTTCCGCTCCGCAGTGCATGCCGCCCGCCTATCTCAGATCACGCCGATCATTGCTGGCTCTAGATCGCGTGAGTTGCCCTCATTTCCGCAATTCCACCATTGGCCTCAAACCAGCGCAATGTGCGCACGAGACCCTCTTCATAGGGCACTTTGCACGACCACCCCGGCAGGATTCTTCGGCATAGGGTCAGGTCAGGACGCCGGTTGGTCGGATCCTGCGGCGCCGGCTCACCATGAACAATGGTCGTTCCGGGAATGAGGCCCGCAACATACTGCGCGATCTCAAGCACCGAAATTTCCCGGTCGTTTCCTACGTTGACTGCTCCCACATGATTGAAGTTCTCCAGCCAGAACAGCCGTTCGAGCCCATCGACAATATCGTCGACATAACCCCAGCTGCGGGTTTGGAGACCATCACCATGGACAACGATCGGCTTGCCGGCCAACGCATTGGCGATAAAGTTGGAAACAGCACGCCCATCATCGGCTCGGGTGCGCGGGCCGTAGACGTTAAAGAGCCTGGCAACCCGCACATCGACGCCGCGGACACGGTTGCTTTCGAAGAGGAGCGCCTCGGTGCAGCGCTTGCCTTCGTCGTAGGAAGAGCGCGGGCCCGTACAGTCCACTGACCCCCGATACGTCTCGGGCAGCGGGTTGACCAACGGATTTCCATAAACCTCCGAGGACGACGCAAAGCAGATTCGCCCATCCTTTTTGAGCAGCTTCAAGAGCCGCATAGCGCCAATTAGATTTGCTGAGACGGTACGCTCGGGCTCCCGCATATAGACCGGCGGCGACGCGGGCGAGGCAAGATGAAAGATCTCGTCGAATTGGAAATCGGATTTGAAATGCTCCACCTCGGAGCGGACCAGCACTAGGCGTTGATCTCGGATATGACCAACGTTTTCTGCTCTGCCGGTCCATAGGCTGTCGACCACAACCAGCATGTCCAAATCGTTTCTTTTGAGAAGCCGGTCGACCAGGTGCGACCCGATGAATCCTGCTCCTCCAGCCAGCAACAGCTTCTTCATCTCATGTCTCGAAGGGGACATAGGCTGTCCGAATTCGTGTCCTCGTTGGGCATTGCAAGCGTCCCTTCTTCGGGAAGCCGCGTCAAATAGGCTCCGCTTGGTCCAAGCTTCTCGTCCATTACAGCAAGATTGCTGAGCACCACGCGGTAGTCGGCTTTCTCGGCGGAATCCGCAAACTCATGAATAGAGTAGTTCCAAAAATTTCTTCCGATCTCCGAGCCGTTTTCCCCTGAGCTGCGGTCCTCGCTTTCCGGTTGGGGAAGTGCTCGCTTCACCTCGCGCAGGAAAATGGCCGCAAATGCGGCAACGAGTTTCGCGAACTGCACAGGTGATCGCCAGAGCATTTTGGTGCAGTTCCTGGCGACAGCAGCAAATCGGCGCGTCACCAGCCCAAGCTTGGCAATCTCGACATCGGTGCGGAAGATCGCATCCAGCAGGACCGGCTTCACCGCCTCTGTGCAGCGGGCAAGTACGCTCTCGAGCACCATCCGACGCGAGATGAGCATTCGCACGAAATCTGCCGACATATTCCCTGGCGTTCGGCGGTATCCGACAAGATGCTCCTCAACGACGCCGAAACGGTATTTGGAGGCAATGCTCTGTTGGATGAAGAAGTCCTCGCAACCCTCTGCACCGCTCTCGCGCAGTCGCGAGGAGTAGCCACCCATTTCGAAGAGAACATCGCGCCGAAACATCACCGAACTGCCGTTGCCGATGAAATTTTTTCCGAGATGCTGCATGAACACCCATCCATTTGGGTGCGTCTGCTTCGGCGTGATGATCACCATATCATCGGCGTCAATCGTCCGGTAAAGTGTGTAGACAAGCCCTAGATCATTGCCAGCCGCAGCGAAAACACGCAGCTGCTTTTCGAGCTTGGTCGGGTGCCAGAGATCATCGGCGTCTACAGGCGCTATAAAGATGCCTTTGCTTGCCCGCACCCCCGCATTCCGCGCCGACGCGACGCCACCATTCTTCTGTTGGAGCAATTTGATGCGCCCGTCGCCATCAGCCAGTCGTCGAACGATCGATGCTGTTGCGTCGGTCGAACCATCGTCAACGACTATTATTTCCATATTTTCATGCGTTTGGGCGAGCACGGACGCCAAGGTACGCTCGATGAATGGCTCCGCGTTGTAGGCAGGGATGATAACCGCCACGAGCGTGTGGGCAGAGTGCTGTGAATTGCCCGGCAAATCCGCCATCCCTAGTCGCGCCCGAAGGAAGAGAATTGCGATCGCCCCCATATTGGCCAGAAATGATTTTTGGACGAGATATCAATTAGACAATCAGGCAGCCTGAAGTTCGCAGAGACCTGACGAGAGATTGACGGACGGAGTGTCATCCAAACCCTTCTCCGTTGGTGTGTGCAGGCGTCCGCAAAAAAAACCATTGAATCTCTTTGCTTTTCAGCATTCTTCGTTGCTGCTATCCGCCGCAACCTCGGCACAGAGTTGCTGGGATCGGTCGTTCACGCATATATTAGCCGAAACTACTATTCGCGCCAAGGAGCTGAAACCGATATAGCGACGGCGGTGGGCTCTATCTCCGCGTAAAAAGGTGGAACCAAGTCCCGGGCCGTCGTCCACTTCAAGTGCTCCGGCGCCGGCAGCAGCTCGCGGGCTTCGTCCTCCGTCTGGCAGGGGAGGTGTGACGATGAACGCCGTAACAATATTTAATCAGTTAGTTCGCGACCGCCGCTCCTGGTGGGGCCTGTAGCGTAATTGTGATGGTGTCACCCGGAGCGAGCAGAGTATCTTCGGTCGCCTCGATCGTCGCTGCCTTTCCGTCATTGGAACGGGTTACACCCATCATAACCCGGCGGCCCCCTTCGGCCAAAAGGTCGCTGCGCAGCTGCCTCACGTAGGCGATTTGTTTGGCCAATGAATCCATCTCAGCGCGCATTTCCATCATCGCCGCGCTTTCAGTCTGCAAGTCAGCCAACAGGTTAATTCGACTCTGGTCAGTAAGCTTCTCAAGGCTGCGCTGCAATTCCCCTTGGTCGCGTTCAAGTCGAGAGATCTCAGCGTTGGTTTGCAAAGCGCGGGTCGCCGACAAGAGCACTGCGCGTTGAGCATCGTTGATCATGGTGATCTGGATCAGACCTTTTTCGAAGAGCTTCTTGAGGCGATCAAGTTCAGCCGCATCCGCTGCCGCGCCAGCTCGATCCGCCTTCTGCTGCTCCTTCAGGTAGCCCATCCGTTCCGCCGCCTTGGTCGTGGCCAACTTGATTGAAGCGCGCTCCTTCTCCTGATCCACATAAAGAGCTTCAAGATGCTTCTGTTCCTGCTGCAAAGCTTCGTCGCGACGGGGTTCGAGGCTCGGGTCACGTTCTGCGTCCGGAACCTCGATCGCCCTGGCGCCGCTCAGCTGCGCCTCTATGCGAGCAGCCTTGATTTGGCTTTCCTGATACTTGATGCGCAGAACGTAGAGGCGGCCGCCAAGGTCCGCTACTGTCAGTTCAGGGTTTTCAACCTCGCCGCGACCGAGCTTATAGCCGCCGCCAGCAGCCACAGCTTGTCGGACAGTCATTCCTGGTCGGAAGGCCTGAGTCCCAGGAGAGGCAATGTCCCCGTCGATATAGACCGGTCGGTATTCCTCAATATCGACTATAATCTGATCTGGATAGAACCCGGTCCAATTCTCAGTGCCGTCAGCGGATCGTTGCGGAAGGGACTTCGGTTTTAGGACCTCGATTACCTCCTTGCGAACATCCTCTATTGTCTTCTGGCGAACCTTTAGGGGGCCCAAGACCGGCAACACAATTATACCGCTCTGGTCGATCACAGCTCGCTTTTGCATCTCGGGATAGCCTATGACCGCGAAGCCGATCACGTCGCCAGTCTGCAGACGGTACTCGTCGACGTTGTACTCCTGTGCTAGGGCAGGGCCATTCGACAGATTCGCGTAGACGAACAAGAGTAACAAGCATGCGAGCGCGGCGCAGCTGCCTGCTCGCCAGCGCACCGATCTATTCAACATTCGCGCTCTCGTGTGTTCGAACGGCTGACAGTCATACACATAACCAACCAATTCAGCCCCTTGTCGCAACGCATTTAATGGATCGAGCAGTTGCGGATCGAGCAGCATATCAGCTGCTCCAACCTGTCATGAAAATATCGAGTTCACTGTGTCCGCGGTCACAGCGAGTGTCGCCGATATGCCTCATTTATCGCAGGTAAAGCTCGGTACAAAAGTCGCACAGGCGGAAGAGTTTGGACGGGATCGACATAATGGACCATATGGTTAGCGCCGTTCCCGCAGGGCCATCGCTGAAGCTCTGGCGTGTAGCGGCAGGTGAGACGGACACCTATCCCCGGCCAGGCAGAACCATGGAGTGGGACATGGCGGCTGGCGACGCAGTCCTTCGAGTTGCTGGTGGCATCGTCGTTAATCTCGAGGGACCTACAACAAGGGGGCGCCAACGATCAGATGTCAATTTCGCAAATCTTGTCGCTTACGGCGACGCAGAATTCTACGTCGGAAAAATTGGGCTCAGAGGCTCGGTGTAGTCCCCGATTGCTCCACGAGCACGCCGCGGATGGAAAGCACGCCTCGCTCTGTCGATGGAGGATCGTGAAGAGGGAAAGCGTGAGATGTTGCACGATATGGTGGCCACGAATGGAACCCCGTTCGTCTCCAACGGAAGATTGACCCACCTTAAGCGACTTGAGGCAGAGTCAATCCACATTTTCCGCGAGGTGGCGGCGGAATTTCAAAACCCGGTAATGCTCTATTCGATCGGCAAAGACTCGTCGGTAATGTTGCATTTGGCGCTCAAGGCGTACTTTCCGTCGCGCCCGCCCTTTCCGCTACTTCACGTCGATACGACTTGGAAGTTCAAGCAGATGATTCAGTTCCGTGACGATGCTGCCGAGTGCGCGGGCATGGATCTGATCGTCCATACCAACATGCAGGGCTTGAAGGAAGGGATCAACCCGTTCACTTACGGCTCTTCCACTTACACAAACGTTATGAAAACCGACGCACTCAAGCAGGCCTTAACCAAGTACAAATTCGACGCAGCGTTTGGCGGGGCTCGACGCGATGAGGAGAAAAGCCGAGCCAAGGAGCGCATCTTTTCCTTTCGAACGGAAAATCACAACTGGGATCCGAAGACCCAGCGCCCGGAACTCTGGAACGTTTTCAACGGGCGGATTCGTCATGGGGAGTCCATCCGTGTGTTCCCTCTTTCCAATTGGACCGAGCTCGACATTTGGCAGTACATCCTGAAGGAAAACATTCCCGTCGTTTCGCTCTATTTCGCGGCCAAGCGTCCGGTCGTGTGGCGCCAGGACGTGCTGATAATGGTCGATGATGACCGGCTGCCGCTTGAGCCCGGCGAAATACCGGAAATGAGAATGGTGCGCTTTCGCACTTTGGGTTGCTACCCGCTGACCGCCGCAATTGAATCGGATGCGTCGACGGTTGCGGAGATCGTCTACGAGATGCTGTTTGCTCGAACGTCCGAGCGCTCTGGGCGTCTAATCGATCACGACGAGTCAGGGGCGATGGAAAAAAAGAGGCGGGAGGGATACTTCTGATAAACGCGATACCGGTAGACCCCGCAGCGATCAGCCAGTACCTGGAGCGCCATGAAAGCAAGGACCTGCTTCGCTTCCTGACGTGCGGAAGTGTCGATGACGGAAAATCGACACTGATCGGACGCCTGCTTTACGATGCCAAACTGCTTTTTGAGGATCAGCTCGCGGGTCTGAGACGCGATTCTCGTAAGCACGGAACAACTGGAGATGACATCGATTTCGCGCGTCTGGTGGACGGTCTGGAAGCGGAGCGTGAACAAGGCATCACCATCGATGTCGCCTATCGATTCTTTTCGACCCATCGCCGCAAGTTCATTGTCGCTGACACGCCTGGCCATGAGCAATACACGCGCAACATGGCGACCGGGGCGTCGAATGCCGACCTTGCCGTCATTCTCATTGACGCGCGGAAGGGGGTCCTCACGCAGACACGCCGCCATACTTTCATCGCGTCGCTGCTTGGGATCAAGCACCTCGTTGCCGCAATCAACAAGATCGACCTGGTGGATTACTCCCAGAAGGCCTTTGATCGGATTGGCGCTGACTATCAGACTTTCGCCGCGGACCTTGGCTTCAAAACGATACTCTCCATTCCGATGTCGGCACGCTTTGGCGACAACGTGGCGGAGCGGAGCGCCAGGTTGGCGTGGTATGAAGGGCCGACGCTCATCGAGCACCTCGAAACCGTCGATGTGGTCCGCGATGAAACAGCCGGCCCATTCCGGTTGCCGGTGCAATGGGTCAATAGACCGAATTTGAACTTCCGTGGTTATTCGGGAACAATCGCATGTGGCGTGGTCAACGTTGGGGATCCAGTCGTTGTCGCACAGTCCGGTTGCACGTCCAGGGTCAGGTCAATCATCACCTATGACGGCCAGCA
This sequence comes from Mesorhizobium sp. M1348, assembly GCF_040317925.1. Classification (NCBI taxonomy): domain Bacteria; kingdom Pseudomonadati; phylum Pseudomonadota; class Alphaproteobacteria; order Hyphomicrobiales; family Phyllobacteriaceae; genus Mesorhizobium; species Mesorhizobium sp. M1348. The sequence goes on from NZ_JAMYLH010000010.1 coordinate 203,668, forward strand.
CGAATGGGCGGCGGCTGGCGAAGCGATTACCTTGGTTCTGGAACACGAAATAGATGTTTCGCGTGGTGACATCATTTGTGCAGCTGCCAGCCGCCCCGAGGTTTCTGATCAGTTTTCGGCCCACGTGATCTGGATGAGCGACGACGAGCTCATCCCAGGGCGGACCTATTATCTCAAGATTGGCTCGCGCACTGTGGGTGCAAGCGTGATGGAGATAAAGTACAAGGTCGACGTGAATACGTTTCAAAAATTGGCGGCCAAGACGCTCCACCTAAACGAGATCGGCGCACTTAACCTGTCGACGCAGGAGCCGATCGCGTTCGAGCCGTATTCGTCCAACCGCGTTATGGGTGGCTTCATCATGATTGATCGGCTGTCAAATCAGACGGTCGGTGCCGGAATGATTGTTTTCGCCCTGCGTCGGGCATCCAATATTCATTGGCAGGCAGTGGAGATAAACAAAGCCATACGATCGCGCCTGAAAGGTCAGAAACCGGTCATCTTGTGGTTTACCGGTCTTTCGGGGGCGGGCAAGTCAACGATTGCTAACCTGGTAGAAAAGCGCCTCGTCTCAATGGGGCGGCACACATATCTTCTCGACGGTGACAACGTTCGCCACGACCTCAACCGTGACCTTGGTTTCACGGATGCGGACCGTGTCGAGAACCTGCGGCGCGCCAGTGAGGTGGGGAAATTAATGGTCGACGCCGGCTTGATTGTCTTGGCGTCGTTCATATCGCCGTTCCGGGCCGAGCGCAAAATGGCCCGAGAGCTATTTGCTGCGGGAGAGTATGTCGAGATTTTCGTGAGTACACCTCTCCACGTGGCCGAGAAACGGGATCCAAAGGGACTGTACAAGAGTGCGCGTCTAGGTCGACTTAAAAATTTCACTGGCATCGACAGCCCCTATGAAGAGCCAGAGTCGCCGGAAATTGTGCTGGCGGCAGGGGTGAGCGCGTCGGAGGAGCTGGCCGAACAGGTTATCAACTATCTCGCGCATCACGGCTACATCGACCGATGAACCGCGCTTTTCAGCCAAGTGCCACACGTCCGGCGCTATCACTTGGGGGAAGAAGGCATCTTCGACCAGATCTGCAAGCTGACCCAATGGGCAACAGGGTATCATGACGATCGCTCGCGCCGTCGCCGCGCGGTGGCGGTTCAGACAGCCGAGCGTCATTCCGGGTTTCGGATTGACGCTCGGCTTCTCGTTTGCCTACCTCACGCTCATCATCCTCATTCCCCTGTCCGGGCTGATCTGGCGCTCGGCGGCGCTCGGCTGGACCGACTTCTGGGCGATCGTCACCGATCGCCGTACCATCAACGCGCTTGAAATCAGCTTCGGTACAGCCTTCATTGCCGCCGCCATCAACGTCGTCTTCGGCACGATCGTCGCCTGGGTGCTAGTGCGCTACAGCTTTCCCGGCCGCCGCATCGTCGATGCCATGGTCGACCTGCCCTTCGCGCTGCCGACGGCGGTGGCCGGCATCGCGCTGACCACGCTTTATGCACCGAATGGCTGGATCGGAAGCCTGCTGGCGCCGCTCGGGATCAAGGTCGCTTATACACCGCTCGGCATCGTCATTGCGCTGGTCTTCATCGGCTTGCCCTTCGTAGTGCGCACTGTCCAACCGATCGTGGAGGAGATCGACAAGGAGGTGGAGGAAGCCGCCGCCACGCTTGGCGCCAGCCGTTTTCAGATCATCACCCGCATCCTGTTTCCGGGCCTCGCGCCGGCCATCATCACCGGCTTTGCACTGGCCTTCGCACGCGGTGTCGGCGAGTACGGCTCGGTCATTTTCATCGCCGGCAATCTGCCCTACAAATCCGAGATCGCGCCACTGCTGATCATCATCCGGCTGGAGGAATACAACTATCCGGCGGCAACCGCGATTGCAGCGATCATGATGGTGCTGTCATTCTTGATGCTCTTGATCGTCAACCTGGCGCAGTCATGGAGCCGCAAGCGTTATGGCTGACGTGGCCATCGCATGGCCGATCGGGAGCGACACCGCCGACCAGCGAGCGACCGGTCGCGCGCTACCTGCTCATGGTCGACCAGGCATCGAGCAAGGGCTTCGGCCATTTGGTCGAAACGCTGGCCATCTGCGCGAGCACAAGAAGGAAGGCCTGAGTGGCATTGGTCGCATGAGGCGCGGCCGCCATATCCGCCGAAAGCGTCCTGGCAAAGGTTAGGGTGCGTTTTTATTCGCATCTCCTAATATTTGATCGCTCTGACCCGTTCCGATATGTTATGATGGTTAACGCGCTGAGGGCTGAATAGCCACGGAGCGCGTCACGCGAGCGGCTGCGAGTGGGACGGCGATGTCCTTTTTGCTTTTTTTGCGCGGCCTTATCATAGTACTGGTGGCATTCGCCATCAGTATATATTTGCTTACCGCCTCGCTCTGGAGTACGTTTGTCCAAACGTTAATTTGTGGGGTCTTGATACAGATTGGGTACTTTGTTGCTGTCATGCTGCTAGTGTGGCGCTCGGTCTCCAAAGAATCCGTGATTCCGAAGCCAAATACCCCACGCGATGAGTCCGAAAGGGAGCAACTGCCGAGCCACTTAGTGAATAAGGTGGACCACTCTCCGCCTTTATAGGCTCTGGCTGTTTAGATTAGGACGATCAGCAGGATGACACCCCACATCACGATACAAAATGTGACTGCAACCTGTCTTATTCGGGCACCTGAGAGGCGTTCCGCGAGGCGCCAAATGCGCCCAGAACTCTTACGGTGATCGATATCGCGCGGCGGTGATCGACGAGTCATTCCAATCGACGTCCCTGTTTCCGCAGGACAGGCTCAACCTAGGCCCGGAATCTCTTGCTCAGATGTTTTGCCATTTGGCAATACGACCCGATTTCTTCCTTTAATTGGATCGCATGACGTGTAGCGGAATTGCAGACAGCATGGGCCGCGTGAGTTTCATTTATTGCAATCCGAGGTTAAGATTTTGCGTCTTTGGCGAGGAGCGACTCCCCCGGCGTCGATACTGAATTTCGAGACAGTCAGACAATGTGGTATAGTATTTGTCACTAGCGATACGCTGCCAGTTTCATCCCACGGGTTTGAAGGCTTATGCTCCGCGAAGTTGAAAATCAGCACCCGGATTCTGCCTTCATTTTTGGCGATCCTCAGTCGGCAACGATTGATCTCGAAACACTCGTGGCGGCAGCGCGACGGCAGTTGAGGTTCGTCCTTACATGCGCTCTCGTAGGCCTTGTGCTGGGGCTGGCGTATCTTCGGGTCGAGGTGCCCTTGTACGAGTCGACGTCCAGAATCCTGATCGACAAGAACCAGCCCTCCGTCGTGACGAAGTTAACAGAGAGCGGAAGCTCCACCCAGCTTGACCCGATGATGCTGAGCCAGGTCGAATTGTTGCGTTCCGACCGCATCGGGCTAAAGGTCGTTGACAGCCTCGGTCTTGCTACCAATCGCCCTTTCTTGTCAGCGCCGTATTCGTTGCTCAACAGTCTCACAGGATCGGTCGCTCGGGTCGTGCGGTCATTCATCGGCAGTTCCGACGAAAGCGGAGCGCCGGTGAAATCGAGTGCGGCGCGAGGACCCGATCCTCGGTGGCAGGCATTTGACATTCTGGCTGAAAATATAACGGTAGAGCGTGTAGGCGATTCTTACATTCTGCAAGTCCAATTTTGGTCGCCTAGCGCTGAAATGGCGCAAAAAATAGCCAATAAGTATGCGGAAATCTATATCTCTGACCAAGTCGGAGCCAAAGATGAGTCGATTATCCGAGCTCGCAGTGCACTGGCGGAAGAGCTCGAGACAGTGCGGAAGCGATCGGTCGACGCCGAGCTCGCAGTCCACAGGTTCCGAACAGACAATACGCTGACCAAGGAAACGCTGGTTACCTTGAGCCAGCTCGAACTTGAGGCGTCCTCTCTCAAGTCGCAATATGAACAGGTCCTGCAGCAGTACCAAGCGAGCCTGCAGAACCTTTCGATGGCGTTGACGGAGGCGCGGGTTATCTCGGAGGCACCATACCCCAGCAGCCCGAGTTCTCCGAACAGCCGTCTTTCGTTGGCGGTCTGCGTCGTGCTCGGCGGCATGATTGGCGCCGGTGTGGGCGGAATTCGAGAGTACCGGGAGCGCTTTTTCCGCACGAGGGGTCAAGTGCGCGATGAGCTCGGACTTGACACGCTCGGAATGATCCCGTTGCTGGACGGAAAGCCAATTCGCCGAAACAAGCGTGATCGTGCGACCGAAGAGCCGTCATTCATCGAGGTGGGGAACAGCGCTTTCAACTGGGTAGAGCAACATCCGCGCTCGGAATTCGCTGAAACGATGCGAACGGTGAAAGTCGCCGTTGATGTCGAGTTACCAGGGAAGAGCACCAAGGCGATCGGCATCGTTTCCTGCCTCCCGGGAGAAGGGAAGTCGCTGGTCGCGGCTAATTTTGCGATGGTTCTCGCTATGCAGCATTGTAGGACGCTGTTGATCGATGCCGACATCCACAATCCGGGCTTGTCCCCTATGTTAGCCAACGGCTGGGAACGAGGCCTGGCCAACTTGTTGGCTGGACAGTTCAACGCGAGAGATTTGCTGGCCCATCAGTCATTGCCATTGCGGTTCCTGCCCGGCGTGAACCAGAGCCAACAAAAGCTCGCAAAGACCGTGCAGCCTATCGAGAAAATGGGCGACTTTCTGCTCAAGGCGGGCTCTACGTTCAATTACGTCGTCGTTGATTTGCCCCCGTTGGCTCCAGTCGCGGACGTGAGGTCCTTTGTCCAGCACCTCGACGGCCTTATTCTGGTTGTTGAATGGGGCGTGACCGCTCGTACATTCGTGCGCGAAAGCCTCAACAACAATCCGATCCTTGCGGATAAATGTATTGGCGTTCTGCTTAACAAGGTCGATCTCAAAAGAATCAAGCTGTATCAAAAGTTCGGCAGTGCCGAATTTTACAGTGAACGTTATAGTCAGTATTACCAGACTTAGTTGTGGAGCAAGCATTGTTTTGTCTTACGTTGAAGCCGGATGATCTTCCTTCGGACCTCGCGAGTGCCCTGGCGGCACTGCGGGCTGAACGCGAAGCACGCCGACAAGCCGAAGCGGTGGCTGCCAGCGCGCAGGCGAAACTATCGGACACCGAGGCGCTGATTGCACATCTACAGCTTATGATCGAGAAGCTGAAGCGCGAGAAATACGGCCAGCGTTCCGAACGCACGGCGCGCCTGATCGAGCAGATGGAACTTCAGCTCGAAGACCTCGTGACCGCGGCGAGCGAGGATGAGCTTGCCGCGGCCGCTGCGGCGGCGAAGACCCAGAGCGTGCGCGCCTTCGCGCGCAAGCGACCAGTGCGCGTAAGCCCTGGCCAGAGACTATCGAACGCGAGCGCGTCGTCGTCGAGCCTCCCACCGCCTGCGCCTGCTGCGGCGGATTCCGGCTGTCCAAGCTGGGCGAGGACGTGACCGAGACGCTGGAGGAGATCCCGCGCCGCTTCAAGCTGATCGAAACGGTGCGCGAAAAGTTTACCTGCCGCGACTGCGAGAAGATCACCCAGCCGCCGGCGCCGTTCCATGTCACGCCGCGCGGCTTCATCGGTCCCCAACTGCTGGCGACAATCCTGTTCGACAAGTTCGGCATGCATGCTCCACTCAACCGCCAGAGCGCGCGCTTCAAGGCCGAGGGGATCGAGCTGCCGCTGTCGACGCTGGCCGATCAGGTCGGCCACGGAACCTTCGCCGTCATGCCGCTCTTCCAGCTGATCGAGCGCCATGTGCTCGCGGCCGAGCGCCTTCATGGCGACGACACCACCATTCGCATCCTGGCGAAGGGCAAGTGCGCGACCGGGCGCATATGGACCTATACGCGCGATGACCGTCCCTTCGCCGGGCCTGCGCCGCCGGCGGCGATCTATTACGCCTTGAGCGACCGGCGCGGCGAGCGTCCTCAGAAGCATCTGGCCGGGTTCGCCGGCATCCTTCAGTGCGACTGTTACAGTGGCTTCGAGCCGCTGTTCGACCCGCAGCGGAAGGAGCAGCCGATCACGCCGGCCTTTTGCTACGCCCATGCGCGGCGAGGATTCTTCGAATTGGCCGACATCGCGAAAAAGGCCCGGGATGGCAAGAAGGGCAAACCGATCTCCCCGATCGCGCTGGAGGCGGTCAGGCGCCTCGACGCACTGTTCGAGATCGAGCGCGCCATCAACGGCCGCAGCGCTGCCGAGCGGTATGCCGTGCGGCAGGAGAAGAGCAAACCACTTCTCGACGACATGCACGCCTGGTTGCTCCGCGAGCGCGATACCCTCTCGCGCTCTTCCGAGGTCCTGAAGCCAATCAATTACATGCTCAGGCGCTGGGCCGACTTCGCCCGCTTCATCGACGACGGCAGAATCTGCCTCAGCAACAACGCGGCCGAAAGAGCGCTGCGTGGCATTGCTCTGGGAAGGCGCAACTGGACCTTCGCCGGTTCCCAGCGCGGCGCCGACCGCGCCGCCGTTATGCTTACCCTCATCACCACGGCACGCCTCAACGACGTCGACCCAAAAGCCTGGCTCGCCGATGTCCTGGCCCGCATTGCTGATCTTCCCGCTTCGCGTCTGCACGAACTACTGCCTTGGGAATGGAAGCGCCTGCGCGAAGCCGACAAGGCCGCCGATCAGCAGGCCGCCTGACCTTCACGCATCGCCATCATAGAGCCCGCCGCGCGCACGCGCGTGTCCCAATCATGCGGCCTTCGTCGTATGCGTACGGTGTTCGTCGGCAAGGACCAGCAATACAATCGTCGCTTCCTCCAGCCGGTGGCCTGCGCGCTGGCATCGGGCTGGGAGAAGGGCCAGGTCGAGAACCATGTCGAACAGGTGAGATGCGGAGCCGTCAGAATTCATGATCGGCCCGGCTATCTTGGTCGCCAGTCCTTTTCCGGTCCTTACATTCCGCCACCCAACACCGCCGTAGCGCGGACACGCAAAGCACCCTGCGAATAGGCCTGCAGCATATCCTGTCGTGCCTGCATTCCGATCTTCTTGCGGAGCGTTTCATCGCCCCCGAACACCAGTGCTTGCGTCACCGCCATCTCCGCTGAGGGAACAGTAAGCTTCAGCATATTCTCTCCATCCTTGCCGTAATCCCGGATACCGCCGACGTCGGTCGCGATCACCGGAAGGCCGGCAAGCATCGCCTCGGCGACGACGATGCAGAACCCTTCCGTATCGGACAGATTGATGAACATGTCACGATCACAGGCTAGCTCGAACCAGCGCGCGACATAGCCACGGAAATGCACGCGATCTCCAATGCCGAGCTCATCCGCCTTGCGCGAAAGCGCCTGCCGTTCCGGCCCGTCGCCGTAAAGATCGAGGCTTGCAGAAACGCCGCGGTCTTGGAGCATTCGGATGGCCTCGATGAGGCGGTCAAAGTTCTTCAGCGGGATAAGCCGTCCGGCAGCAGCAAGGCGCAAGGGTGTGTGAAGCGCGTAATCGCGCTTGTGGCTGGAAGCCTCATCGGAGCAAAACAGAGGCACGATATGCGACCGGCGCCTGCGCGGCAGGAAGTATGCTTGCGTCTCCTGCAGCGTACTGTCGCAATCAGCCCAGATTTCGTCGACGCGCCAGGACAGCGCCTTGAGCACAGGGCCATAAACGGCTGCGGCGCGCCGGGAGCGGTAGCGGGCGGTGTGTTCGAATGAAACGCAGCGCAGCCGAGGAGCAAACATCGCAGCAAGCCGTCCCACGAGATTGGCCTGTTTGAGCGACAATGCAACCATATCCGGCCGCCACTCCCGGATGAGGCGCAATATTACAAAGAACGTGCCCACGAAGGTGCGCAAGGAAGGCTCTTCACTCTGCGAAGTCAGGATAAGATTGTGCTCTCCGATCTGTGCGGCGATTTGATCGGCAAGAGACCCGCGACCGCGGCAACAGGCGAGAATCTTCAGCTGGTGGCCGCTGAAAAATCCTGCTTGCAGCAAGGTGAGCAGCCCATGCTCGGCGCCACCGGGATCGAATCCGTTGATGAAGTAAAGAATTCGCATGTGACAGTGAAGCGCTCCGATTATCTTGCACCTCGTATCAACTATCGCAAATAACTGCCTGACCCTGTGTGGATTCTCCTCCGTTTGTGGTGAGGGTGGTGCAGGTCGGAAGATCTCTCAGTTCTTACCCGTCTTAAGAGACCTCGCAACCCCTTAATGCCTCCCCAAAACGAGGGCCCATGTTGGACCGGAGACATCGCGAACAGCCTTTCGGGGACCTCACGACCAGTCTGCCATTCTATCGAGAGAGGGTATTGAAGTCCATGGTTTCCATTTTCTGATGTCTGAACCGTCGAAGACGCCGTCTGTTGCAGCCGGGCCAAGGGCGACGGACTTGCCGTCAGCCTTGCACAGGCGTATGGAGCGGACGGGGACAGAGCTGCTTAACGCGGCGGACGAGATGGCCTGTGGCGTAGTAGAAATGGTTCGACCTTTCGCGATAGTGGCGCTTCGATTCCAGTTTCTTTTCCATCGCGCTGTTGTCTCCGAATGGCGTCCCGACCCCCTCGCGCAAAACGCGCAAAACTATTCGCGATGTCCTCGCACATCTGTTCGCGATGTTTCCAGTCCAAACAGCCGCACAAGGGGAAGGGAAAATTAAGTCGCTGCCCGACGGTGTCCTCATACAGTCATTAGGGATTCCCGGTACTAGCGTTGAGCGCCCCGATATTCGTCGACAATGCTGGTTAGTGAGATACTGGTTCCGGTGAGCCTTCCCAGGAAATAGGCCCCATGCTGCCGTCGATCTTGTGGTCCTCTCCGATCATGCCGTTTCGATGCCTTGCCCAGGTCCAAAGCCCTGCTCGGCGACAGGGGCTACGACGCCGACCGGTTCCGAACCGCCCTGGCAGACCGCAAGATCATCGCCTGCAGCCCGTCAAAGGCAAATCGAAAGGCGCCTATACCGCACGATCCCGCGCTGCCAGAGCAACTTCACCAGATCGCCGCGCTTGCCTCGAAAGGCAAACAACGCACCAGAATGCCAGCTTTGCTCCAGGATTTTCTGGGTCAGCACCGCCAGGTTACGACACCGGCTACCTCGCTGAAAGAGTGGCAATCATCCTGCCCAACTAGAGAGGTGCGCAAGGCGGCCTTTAGGCCTCGCTCACACTATTGTTGCAAGGGCGCCGATCAGACCTCAAGAAGCGGATATCCTCTTTGATCTTGTCAGAAATCTTTCGTTCCAGCCAAACAAATGTTGTCGGGGACGACGGTAGGAGGCCATCAGCGAGAGCGCCTTTGTAGGCCAAGAGAGCGAAGCGATGCTGGCAAGTACTTCGTGATACCGAGCCTCTCCTTGAGCCAACGTCCCTCCTCAGGAAACACCAGTTCCAGGGAGAGCATGACGATGACCAATTCCAAGCCACACATAATCCCGCCAATGACAAGGCGATAGAGCCCATCGGCTTCGCGAATACCCGGCAGTAAAAGTATGGCCCAAGTGCAGGAAGCTGCCAAAGCTGCTACACCCAACGCCTTCATGACCACAAAGGCCTCTTTGACGAGGCGGACTGGATAGAGCGTCGCCAGTACAGCCGCGCTCGCCCAATAGTTGAGTACCATAGCGATACTGACTGCCATCGCGACACCATTGATGCCCCAAGAACTCCCAATGAGCGCTGCGACCAAGACGGAAAAAGCGTAAAACAACTGCCATAGAACAAGTTGCAGGATGGCGCCCTTGGACCTGATGAGCGTCGAACTTGTCTTCCAGGCGATGCGGAAAGGCATTGACAGGCAGAAGAGCTGAAATGGGAGTACGACGCTCGCCCAAGCATTACCGAGCAATACATTGACAAACTCGCTGGAGAGTAAGAACAAATTGAACGAGGCGAGGGAAGACAGCACGAAGACTACGGCCGTACAGAGATAATAGACGCGAACGATCCGCGCCTCCTCCTTCTTGATCGACGAGAAAATGGGAAACAGAACCTGGTCAGCGGCGTTGCCAATAAGCTTGGTCGGCTGCTGCATTAGGTAGAATGCACGCGAATAGTAGCCCAGCGCAGCGGGGCCCAGAAAACGGCCGACCACGAAATAATCCACGTTCATTCCTATATAACTGGCGATGCGTGCAAGGGTGATGCCGCCACCAAAACGCAACAACTTTCGCGCCGACTCGTGGCTGTAGGAAAGGCGAAAGGAGTGCGGGCTGTTCAAGATGTAGCCGACATTCGACACCGCGGTCTGCGCGATATAACCCCAGATCATCGCCCAATAGCCAAAACCATAATAGGCGAGCGCAATCGACACTGGCGTATAGCCGAAGACGTAGCCGTTAAGATCGATCAATGACATCGCTCGGAACTTAAGCGCACGCTGGACCAGCGCACTCGAGACCATGCCCAGTGCTCGCAGCGGAAAGATCAGTGCGACCAACCGCAGCGGCTTTACGATCTCCGGCATATTGAACCCTTGCCCTATCAAGGCAGCGCTGAAGATGATCGCTCCCGCGGCGGCAAGGCCAAGGCTTAGGCTGATGGCGAGCGCGGTCGCAACGTCCTCCTGCCCGACTTCGTCCATCTGCACCAGAGCGGGAGCGACTCCGATCTGTCCAAACACTTCGACAAAAGCACAAACGACCAGCACCGCGGCGACCACACCAAAGCTTTCCGGCGCCAGCAGGCGCGCCAAGATGGCGACGACCCCTACCCGCAGGAAAGAAGAGATCAGAGTCCCTGACGACACCCAGGCAAGCCCGGAAAGTGATCGAGCAGAAAGCGATTTCGAGGTGATCTCGGATGACTTACTCAAGATCCGGCTCCACTGTCTGACGCATCCGAATGCTTACTACCTTTTCCTCGCCGTTTCCATCTGACTAGCCGATGTGTGGCCTGGGATCTTGGAGAGGTTGAAGTTTGGGTGCGTGAGCCCCGGCGCGCATCCCGCGATGGGCTAGACTAGGAGCCTGTCCAGTTAGTCCTGGCGTCGGGCCGTTTCATGAACGATAACCGGCTTAGACGGCGTTGGCGAGCTCTGTGAGGTTGTGGGCGGTGCAGATTATCGCCCATTCGGCGCTCACCTTCTCGATGCCCGCAACAAGAACTGCCTGAACCCCCTTGCTTGCTTGATCTGTCCGAACACTGGCTCGACGATTTGCTTTCTGAGCCTGTACCTGCTTCGCCATCCCGCCCGCTTGAGCTTGTCCCGCATGGCCTGGGTGAGCGGTTCCTTGATCTTTCGTTTGCCTTCGGCGGGGTGTTTGGCTCGTCCGGCTGCGATGTAAGCGCTGGTCTCGCGATCGGCCAAGGCCTGGAGGTTCAGCTCGCTCAGATAACCGCTATCGGCCGATGCTTTCTTCGGTTTGGCGCCGAGATTGGCCTCAATGCCGTCGATCAGGCCGACCAGTTGACGGTGGTCGCTCATGCTGGTGGTGAGCCGGGGCGCGACGATGACCTGGGCCTTGGCGTCGACAGCGGCTTGCGCGTTGTAGCCCTGGATATAACCGTCCTTGGTCAGAAGAATGCGGCTGCCGCATCGGTAAAGTTGCGTTGTGCTTTGGCGTCGGGCGCGGCGGAGGGTGGCACTGGTGTCTTGCCGTTCTTCTTGCGACCTTCGGTGATGCGCCTTTTCTCGGCCTCGGCTCGGCGCCGCTCCTCCGCCGCGGCGGCGGCTTTCGCTTCTGCCTCCAACTCGGCCTTGTCGCGCGGATCTTGGCAAGCCGCGTCTCCTTGTCGGCCCCCAATCGGGCATCTCATCGCCGCGCTTCGTGCCGTGCAGCTCGTCCTCCTCCGCATCGGCGGCCTCGGCGGCGGCCAGCCAGCGGTCGACTTCGGCCGTGAGCTCCGCTTCCCGCTTCTTCATGCGCTCATAGCTCATCGCTTTGTGTTTCGACGCGTTCGCCTTGATCGTGGTGCCATCGAGCGCGACGTGCCCGAGCTTGACCTGCCACTGAATTTTCATCCGGCTGCAGTTAGAGCCTCGGCGGGTTTTACGCCGTATGGCGCGGATTGAGCAACGGGTGATCGGCGGAGCTGGTCGGGGTTGCGCAGCCGATCGTCGTTGCGGTGAGATTGGCGGCATAAGCCGCAGGCGTGATGTATCCGAGCGCCGAATGTGGGCGCGATCGGTTGTAGTCGTCTGCCCATTCGGCGATGGTTGTTCGGGCATGGTCGAGGCCGAAGAACAGGGTTTCGTTCAGCAACTCGTCCTGCATCCGCCCGTTGAAGCTTTCGCAGAAGCCGTTCTGCATCGGCTTGCCCGGCGCGATGAAGTGCCATTCCACCTGATGATCCTTCGACCAGGCGAGGATCGCGTTCGAGGTGAACTCGGTGCCGTGGTCGGAGACGATCATGCCCGGCTTGCCGCGCCGGGCGATCAGTTCCGTCAGTTCACGCGCCACCCGGCGGCCGGAGATCGAGGTGTCCGGGATCGCAGCCAGGCATTCGCGCGTCACGTCGTCGACGATGTTGAGGACGCGGAAGCGCCGGCCGCAGGCGAACTGATCATGGACGAAATCCAGCGACCAGCGCGCGTTCGGCTTCGCCTGAACCAGGATCGGTGCCCGCGTTCCTACCGCTCGGCGCCTGGAGCGTCGCTTGCGCACGGCCAGTCCTTCTTCGCGGTATAGCCGGTAGATGCGGTTGATACCCGATGCCTCGCCTTCGCGCCAGAA